>JAHJCS010000194.1 GCA_018812465.1 Nanobdellota archaeon
ACAACAACAAAAGCAGTGAAGAATCTTGTTGCAGATATAAACTTCAAGTCTGCTTTCATAAAGATAAAGACACTCCATGAAGAGGGGGTAGAGCATCCTAAACTCATTGAGCTGAGAAGGATAGTTGAAGGCGTGGTGAATAAAGTCAGTGAGGTAAAAATATTGATATTCACCCAGTTCAGGGACTCTGCGACAAGCATAAAAGAGGGATTGAGAAAAATAGAAAAAGTCAATTCAAGAATATTTGTAGGTCAAGCAAAGAAAAAAGGAACTGGCCTGAGCCAGAAAGAGCAAAAAGAGCTTGTTGAGCAGTTCTCTAATAATGAATTCAATGTCATGATCGCAACATCAGTTGCAGAAGAAGGACTGGACATCCCAAAAGTGGATGTTGTGATATTCTATGAACCAATACCCTCTGCAATAAGGCATATCCAGAGAAGAGGAAGGACAGGAAGGCTTGAGAAAGGAAGTGTGATAGTGCTGATGGCAAAAGGCACGAGGGACGAAGGCTACAGATGGAGCGCTTTTCACAAAGAGAAGAGGATGCATAGGACACTCACAGATCTGAAAGCCAATTTCAATAGCAGAAACATGGTTGAGAAAAAAGAAGAGAATCTCAACAAGTATGTTGCTGAAGAAAACAGGATAAAGATCTTTGCTGATGACAGGGAAAAAGGAAATGGCATAGTGAAAGAGCTTGTTGATCAGGGAGTGAATATAGAGCAGAGAAGACTTGAGATAGGAGATTATATACTTTCAAGCAGGTGCGCTGTTGAATATAAGAAAGTGCCTGACTTTGTTGATTCTATAATAGACGGCAGGCTGCTCCAACAGGTAAAAGAGCTGAAGAGGAATTATGAACGGCCTTTAGTGATTGTTGAAGGAACAGAGGACATCTATTCACAAAGAAAGATTCAACCTAATGCAATAAGAGGCATGCTTGCGACAATTGCTGTGAGCTATGGCATCCCAATACTGCAGACAAAAACATTCAAAGAGACAGCAGGCCTGATACATGTCATAGCAAGAAGGGAGCAGGAAGAGACAAGCAAGGATTTTAATATGCATGGAGACAGGAAGCCATTGACATTAAGAGAGCAGCAGGAATATATTGTATCATCACTTCCAGGAGTTGGTCCTGCGCTTGCCAAACCTCTGCTGAGCAGATTCGGCTCTGTCAAAAGTGTAGTGAATGCTTCAGAGGAAGAGTTAAAAGAGATTGACAAGCTAGGAGATAAGAAGGCAAAAGAGATACAGAAAGTCCTTGAGGGTAAATACGAACAAAAAGAAGTATAATGATTGATTAAGAAAAAAATTCGACATAAAGGTTCTGGAATGAACCAGTATTACCTTTAGTCGAAATTTTTCAAACAAAAAATAAAAATATTTTATTTACTGCTCTTCTGGAGCAGGCTCTGCTGGCTGAGGTTCTCCAGGCTGTTCTGGAGCAGGCTCTTCAGCTTTTTCTGAAGGCTGTTCTGTCTTTTCTTCCTGTTTCTCCTCAGTTGGTTTATTTTCTTCTTCCATTTTCAGAATAAAAGAGAAATCTAATGATATAAAAAACTTTCCCAAAAGTCTTAAAAAGGGATATGGTTTTTGAAGAAAGTTCCCAGGCCTTCAATATGACTAAGCCGAGTGTTCTTCTGCAGGAACTCCCTGAAATATAAATCAACTTTCACTCCGTTCTTAATCAGGTCCTTTTTGAGCTTCCCATACAGCTCTTTTCCTTTCCTGTCAAAGTCAGTGAGAAGTATCACTTCCTGGTTTCTTGAAGCAGCTTCCTCAACAATCTCAAACAAAGGCTTGTTCAGTGTGATGATATCATGCACACCAAGAGACTCCAGGGCTTTCTTATCTTTCTTGCCCTCCACAATTATTAGTTTGCCTGATTCCTTAAGTTTTGAGAGCCAGTCCAGAAGTTCTTTCATAACCTCTTATTGCTTAAAATATTTAAATAGTTTTCCAAAAGATTTATAATTATCAATACAATATATATAAGGGGGAATATATAATGCTGAATTTAAGCACACTTCTGACATACTACAAGAATCCTGAGATACAGGCATTGATAGTTGAGCACTCAAAGAGCAAAGAAGTTGCTGTGAAGTTCGGGGAAAAAGGATTTGGCAAGAGACCAGATACTATCCAATACCCCTCAGATGTCCTTGAGCTGGCCAAACAGGGAGCTACTTCTTTGCATGTCTCAGAGGAGATATGGGGCAATCCATTAAGGCTGGATACTTCTATGAGCAGACAGGAGATAGAGGCACTCAGGACCGGCTGGGACCTGGTGATTGACATTGACTGCAAGTTCCTGGAATATAGTGGTATTGCTGCTGACCTGATTATAAAGGCAATAAGACATCATGGAGTAAGCTGTGTGAGCATCAAGTTCTCAGGAAATCATGGATTCCATATAGGAGTGCCTTTTGAGGCATTCCCTAAGTCAGTCCATGGTCATGAAACCAGGACTCTCTTTCCTGAAGCTCCAAGAAAGATAGCAGCATATCTTGAGCATATGATAAAGAAACATCTCTCAAAAGAGATACTGAAGATTGATGATATTGACAGCATAATCAGCAAGACAGGAAAAGAATTCAATGAGTTAGTCGTATCAGGAGAATTTGACCCATTCACAATACTTGATTTAGATACAATACTCATATCTTCCAGGCACCTTTACAGGATGCCATACTGCTTCAATGAGAAATCAGGCCTTGTCTCAATACCTATAGATCCGGATAAGGTCCTTGAGTTCAGGAAAGAGAATGCCAGACCAGAGAAAGTCAGGCCAAGCAGGTTTGTCTTCCTTGACAGGAGCAAGGTGAGAGAAAATGAAGCAGAAAAGCTCATAGTCCAGGCATTTGATCATGGAAAAGAAAAGGAAAAGATGGATTATGGATCTGAAAAAGATAAATCAAATAAGAGATTCCAGGATTTTGAAGCAGTCCAGGAAGCTATTCCAGAAGATTTCTTTCCGCCCTGCATCAAAATAGGCATGAAAGGCATTGAGGATGGAAGAAAAAGGTTCATGTTCACACTCCTTAACTTCCTTTCTTCTGTGGGCTGGGATTATGATAAGATAGAAGAGACACTGAAAAAGTGGAATAAAGCAAACAGAGAAGAGCTGAGGGAGGTTCTGCTTGTGGGGCAGATAAGGTACAGAAAACAGACAAAGAAGAAAATCCTCCCTCCAAACTGCGACAATAAGATGTATTACAAGGATATAGGGATATGCCATCCTGATGGCTTGTGCAGCAGGATAAGAAATCCTGTGAATTATGCAAAGAAAAGAATCTTTGCGCTGAACATGCAGAAGAATGAAGAGCAGGGATCAACAAGGAAAAGCCTGACAGAACAGCAGAAAGTAATGAGAAAAGAGTACAGGAAAAAGATCAAAGAGAAAAAGAGTGGATAGTATGATTATTTCTTATCAGACTCTTTCCATCTTTTCATGAGTTTCTTGAGTTCTGCCTTATCAGATGAACCGAGACTTGTCTTCTTAAGTGCGTCTTTGAAATGAGCATACTCATCCTTTGTTATGACCCCATCAGCAAGCATCTTCTTGATTGATCCATGAAGGTCATTAGGAAGCTCGAATCTTCCGTCTATTATGCTGCTCCTGAGCTCTCGAGAGTATTTTTCAATCCTTTTCTCAAGTATAGCGAGACCTTGGTCATTGAGCTTGCCATTCTTGAAATCACTTTCAATCTTTTCTCTCAGATGAGTCAGCTCTGCCTCGCATTTGTTGGTGTTCATCCGGTATTTATTATAAGCACCATCAATATCAGTCATATACTTTGCAGTCTTGCCCCTCACAAGCCTTGAGATGAACCAGGTCACTAAACCTCCCAGGATTACTAGGATTACACCTATCATCTCCCAGTTTATTGATTTAGACTCTATTATAACACTATCCTGGGAAGCAATGCCTTTGACTTTGCTGTCTGAGGGTGTTGCGACGCAGGTGATGACATCTCCATCTGATTCACATTCTGATGTTGAGAGATCAACTACATTGCCCTGGATCTTTGAGAGATTGCAGCGACCAGTTGAAGTCCATTGATAGGTTATTGTTACAGTGTCCCCATTCGCGTCAAAAGGAGTGACAGAGCATTTTATCTTGCCGTCGAAATTCACAGGATCAGGTTCAAGAGATATTGAAGTGATCTGAGGAGGTACATTTGATGTAGGCGCTGCAGTGGTTATGGGAGTAGTAGGTGAAGTAGTTGGTGTTGTCGGTTGTGTTTTCCATGCAGGCACAGCCAGGACTGACTGAATCGATAAGAGGGATGCCATAATCACAATGATTACCCATAGATATGATTTTTTCATAAGATTTAATGTAATATAGAGATTTAAATATCTTTGGATTTGCTGGTCTGGAATTGATTGGTGTATTCTATTATATGAGCAACCAGAGATACTCAATAAAAGATAGGATAAGGTGACATAAGAAAAATGAGGTCTAAATAACATGGAATTCTCAATACCACAACCTTTATAAACCACCCCAAAAAACCACATGATTACCTAACAGCGTATTTAAATATTAAAAGACTGGTTTAAATGCGATAGAACAACTAAACAAGCCTGAAAAAAGTCTTTCAGTACAGGTTTAGAACAAAATAAACTTATTCTGAAAGAAAGGCTTATCAATAGGCTTAATTTATTCGAAGAAGGTAAAATAATGCTTATTTGTTTAGAGAGGGATATATTTTCATATATAAGTACAATAATAAACAATTAAATAAGTTAAATATGGTGGTTTATGCCAAACAAACGATTCGCAAGATCAGGATCAATGCAGTTCTGGCCTAGAAAGAGGGCTATTAGGGAATACCCTGCAGTTGGAGCATGGGCTAAGAAGAAGGAAGCAGTGCCTCTTGGATTTGCAGGATACAAGGTAGGTATGTGCCATGTGATATATGCAGACAATAAGAAGACATCCAAGACAAAAGGCCAGGACATCTCATGCCCAGTCACAATAATTGAATGCCCTCCTATAAAAATAATTGCCATCAGATTCTACACAAAAGATCATTATGGATTCAAACCAGCAAAAGACTTTATTCTGGCATCAGACAAGGAGCTTTCAAGGAAGATATGCCTTCCAAAGAAGAATGATGCAAAAGAGCTTGATAAGATAAATCCAGAGGATTATGTTGATATGAAGATTATTGTGTGCACACAGCCAAAGCTGACAGGAATAGGAAAGAAGAAGCCAGAAGTTTTTGAAGTCGGCCTTGGAGGAAACATAAAAGAGAAATTTGAATATGCAAAACAGAATCTTGGCAAAGAGATCAAGATAACAGATATCTTCAAGGAAGGAGAGGCTGTTGACCTTCATGCTGTCACAAAAGGAAAAGGATTCCAGGGACCAGTAAAGAGATTTGGAGTGGGTATAAGATCCCATAAAGCAGAGAAGACAAAAAGAGGTCCAGGAAGCTTGGGAGGATGGAAAGCACAGGGCCATGTCATGTATAGGGTAGCTCATGCAGGACAGATGGGATACCATACAAGAACAGAATACAACAAATGGCTTATGAAAATAGCTTCTGACTCAAAGGATATTGAGGGTATAACCCCTAAATCAGGCTTCAGACGATATGGTGTTGTCAAAAATCCGTATGTTATGATAAAAGGATCTGTTTTTGGTCCTGCAAAAAGAATGATCAGGATGAATGCTCCATTGAGGACAAGAAAAGGAACTCCAAAAGAGTCTCCATCAATACAGAAAATAATAATCAAGGGCTAAAATGAAACTAGAAGTTGTCAGCATATCAAAGATGAATGTAGGTAAGAAGGATCTTCCGCACCAGTTCAATGAACTGATAAGGCCAGACCTCATAAAGAGAGCTGTTGAAGTCATACAGGCAAACAGGAGACAACCTTACGGATCAAAGGATCATGCTGGAATGAGGCAGTCTGCTGAGCTCTCAAGAAGAAGAAAGGCCTACAGAGGCAGCTATGGAAAGGGAATCTCCAGAGTGCAGAGAAAGATCATGACCAGAAGAGGAACACAGATGTATATGGTTGGAGCTGTTGTGCCTGGAACAGTCGGCGGTAGAAAAGCTCATCCACCAAAATCATTCAAGATAATTGAGAAGAAAATCAATAAGAAAGAGAAAAGGAAAGCAATAAGGTCTGCTATCTCAGCGACAGTTATCAGGAGCCTTGTTGAGAAAAGAGGCCATAAAGCGCCTAAAGAATACCCATTCATAGTCGAAAACAAGATAGAAGGTCTCACACAGACAAAGAAAGTCAAGGAATGCTTTGAGAAGCTTGGATTCAAAGAGGAGCTTGAAAGAATATCTGTAAGGAAAATCAGAGCAGGAAGAGGAAAGCTTAGAGGAAGGAAATATAAGACAAAAAAAGGTCCGCTCATAGTGGTATCAAACGAATGCCCTTTGATGAAGACAGCCAGTAACATGATTGGAGTGGATGTGATAGAGGTCCACAGGCTGAATGCAGAGGCGCTTGCACCAGGTGCAGATATAGGAAGGCTCACAATATTCACTGAAGGGGCTATTGATAGGCTTACTAAAGAAGGCCTTTTTATGAATGATTACAAAGGACAGAAGCAAGAAAAAGTCAAAGAGGCTAAACCAGTAGAGAAAAAAAAGAAAGCTGAGAAGACAAAGAAAGCGCCAGCCAAGACAGAAAAGGCAGTGCAGAAGAAATGATAAAAATGGAAATTGACCAGGTAATAAAACATCCTCTATCAACAGAGAAGTCAATAAGGCTGATGGAGTCAGAGAACAAGCTGATATTTGTAGTTGACAGAAGAGCCAACAAAAAAGAGATAAAAGAAGCTATAGAGAAAGAATTCAAGGTAAAGGTCGACAAAGTCAATGTCATGAATAGTATCAAAGGAGAAAAAAGAGCTTATGTAAAATTCTCAGCTGAGAATCCTGCAATAGATGTTGCGACACAGCTGGGACTGATGTGATGATGTAAGATGGGTAAACGATTAATACAACAGGCAAGAGGAAAAGGAAGCCCAACATACAGGGCACCTAGCTTTAGGTATAAAGGAAGAGCCTGCCATAGAGGATTGTCACAAGATACAATAAGAGGGGAAGTGATGGACATCATCCATTGCTCAGGACACTCAGGCCCACTAGCTTATATGAAGTATGAGGATGGAGAGATATCATTATCATTTGCTCCAGAAGGAATAAAAGTAGGAGATCCTGTGTCTTCTGGACCAGAATCAGGAGTAGAAATAGGCAATACGCTTCCTCTGAGAAGCATTCCTGTAGGCACTCTAGTATATAATATAGAATCAATGCCAGGTGACGGTGGAAAATTTGTAAGAGCATCAGGCACATTTGCCAGAGTACTGACAAAAACAAGTAACACTATAGTCATAGAACTTCCTTCAAAGAAGCAAAAGAGCTTCAGTCCAGAATGCAGAGCCAATGTCGGAGTGGTTGCAGGAGGAGGAAGGCTTGAGAAACCAATACTCAAAGCAGGAAGAAACTTTTTTAAGATGAAGGCAAAGAACAAGTTATGGCCTAGTGTATCTGGATCTGCCCAGAACGCTGTTGATCATCCTTTTGGTAATTCAAGAACATCAAGGAAATCAAAAGCAAGACCTGTCCCAAAGAATGCTCCGCCTGGAAGAAAGGTTGGAATGCTAAGACCAAGAAGGACAGGGAGGAAATAGATAGAAAATGGCAAAAAAGGATTTTTCATACAGGGGAAAGACACTAGAAGAGCTTAAAGCATTGAGCTTCAATGAGTTCATGCAGCTGATCCCATCACCAAGAAGGAGATCCCTAAAAAGAGGATTCACAGAACAACAGAAGATACTCCTAAATAAAATAAGAAAAAACAGGCAGAATATAGAAACACACTGCAGAGATATGGTCATACTTCCTGAGATGGTAGACAAGGTGATAAAGGTCCATAATGGAAAAGAGTTTTTCCCTGTGAGAATAATGCCTGAGATGATAGGGCATGTGCTTGGAGAATTTGCTCTTACAAGAAAGAGGATAACACACAATGCTCCAGGAATTGGCGCTACAAGATCAAGTGCAGCTATATCAGTGAGATAAACATGGCACAACACAAATATTCATACCCAAAGTATGATAAAGAGAGTATGGCAAGATCAGTAGGCACAGATTTGCCTATATCTACAAAGCAGACTCTAGAGATCTGCAATATGATAAGAGGAAAGAGCCTCGCAAGAGCCAAGACAATGCTCAATGATGTCATAAAAATGGATATGCCAGTACCATTCAAAAGGTTCACAAATGGAGTTGGCCACAGGAAAGGGAATCTGGCTTCAGGAAGATACCCAATCAAGGCTTCGGCCAGTATTTTAAGTGTACTTGAATCAGCTGAGACAAATGCACAACAGAAAGGAATCAACACATCAAGGCTGGGGATAGTACACCTTGCAGCCCAGAAGGGTTCAAGACCTATGAGGGGCGGCAGACACAGAGGAAGGATGGCAAAAAGATCCCATGTTGAGGTTGTGCTAGCAGAGGTTGAAGAGAAACCAAAAAAGAGATCAAAAAGAACTACAAATTCATCAAAAGAAGTTCCAAGCATAGAAAAGAAACCAGCACATAAAGCTCCTGAAAAAAAGAGTGAAGATAAGAAAGAGGGTGACCTTAAGAAAGACAAAGAAACTTCAAAAGAGAAACCAGAGCATGATACGACATCCAAAGGGGGAGAAAAGAAATGATTGAGAGAAAGATTATTGAGGAAAAGATGAAAGAGCTCCAGATACAGGAGCATATAACTAATAATCTCAGAAACAGTGGGCACAGCCACACAAAACTGCAGAGAACCCCTCTTGGAGAAAAGATCATAATATTTGCGTCAAGACCAGGCCTGATTGTAGGAAGGAAAGGCCAGAACATAAAGAAACTGACCATGGATCTCAAGAGAAAATTCAATCTTGAGAATCCGCAGATTGAGATAAGCGAGGTTGAGAACACAAATCTTGATGTGCAGATAGTTGCTGAGAGAATAGCAGCATCACTTGAGAGATATGGATCACAGAGATTCAAAGGAATCGTCCACAAAGTTATGATGGACTCTATGAACGCAGGAGCACTAGGAATTGAGATAGTCATCTCAGGTAAAGTGCCGAGCACAAGGGCAAAATCATGGAGATTCTACCAGGGATATCTGAAGAAATGTGGAGACATAGCATTGGTAGGAGTGGACAGGGCTTACTCATCTGCAAAGCTTAAATCAGGAATCATCGGAGTGAAGGTAAGTATAATGCCGCCGACAACAAAACTTCCTGACGACATGAAACTCAAGGAAGAATCCACAATCCAAGAAGAGGCCAAAAAAGAAGAAGATGGGAAGAAGATAGAGAAAACAAAGAAAGAGCCGAAGAAAAAGAAGAAAGAAACAAAGAAAGAAGCAACAAAAACAGAAGCACCTGTTAATATCCAAGAGGAAAAAAATGCCAGCAAAGAAGATGAAGGAACTGAAAAGTCTGAGTGAGAAAGATCTTAGGAAGAAGCTTTCAGACCTCAGGAAAGAGATGATAAAGCTCAATGCTCAGGTAGCTACAGGTACAACCCCTAAGAGCCCGGGACTTATCAGAGGCACTAAAAGGACAATCGCAATGATACTAACATTATTGAGACAAAAGGAGATTGAGAGCATAAAAGGAGAGGAGGTAACCAAAACCAATGAGTGAAGTCTGTCAGACTTGCGGGCTACCAAAAGACCTATGCGTTTGTGAGTCCATAGCAAAAGAGAGACAAAGGATAGTGGTGAAGATAGAGAAAAGGAAGTTCAAAAAGAACTACACAGTGATTGAAGGCATTGACAGCAAGGAGATAAACATCAAAGACCTCACAAAGACGCTTAAGAACAAGCTGGCGTGTGGTGGAACTGTCAAAGAAGGCAAGATAGAACTTCAGGGAAACCACAAGAACAAGGTCAAGCCGATACTTATCCAGATGGGTTTTGCCCCAGAGACAATTGATGTTGTATAATTATCATGAAAGAAATAACAAAGGACGAACTCATAGGATTGGATGTTGAGGTTATTGGCTCAAAGAACAAAAGTGATATAGGAATCAAAGGAAAAATCATAGACGAGACAAAGAATTGTCTCGTAATAAACACAAAAAATGGTGAAAAAAAGATGATCAAAGAGAACATAATCATAAAGATTCCAGAAAAAGGATTGAAGCTGGATGGAAAGCTTCTGGCTAACAGGCCTGAAGATAGAATCAAGAAAGGGTGAATGATTTGGCAAAAACAAAAAATATCGGAATGGATGTGAAACCTCCTACAGAGGTCTGCAAAGACAAGAAATGCCCTTTTCATGGTGACTTGAGCATAAGAGGCAGAGTCTTCACAGGAGTTGTAGTCTCAGATGTGGCCAAGAATACTGTCTCAGTCAGATGGGAAAGGCAGAGAAAAATGCCTAAATATGAAAGATATGAAAGAAGAACTACCAAGATTCATGCTCATAATCCAGAGTGCATAAAAGCAAAGAACAATGATATAGTGAAGATTGCAGAATGCAGGCCTCTTAGCAAGACCAAGAATTTTGTGGTCATCGAGAAAATGGGTGTTGAAGAGAAAGTCACAGGAACAGAGGACAAACCTGAAGAGAAAAAGAAGAAAGAGACAAAAGAAGACAAGAAACAGAAAGAAAAGACAAAGGGTAAGTGAAAATGTTAGCAATCAAAGCAAAGATACCAAAAGCATTGCCTCATGGCAGTGAAGTCATTGCATGCGATAATTCAGGAGCTAAAATTGTGAAGATTGTATCAGTAAAAGGCCAGAAGACATCAAAAGGAAGGTATCCTGCTGCAGGAGTCGGAGACCTTGTCCTTGCTGCAGTCAAGAAAGGAAGCCAAGCAATGAGAAAGCAGGTTGTTTTCGCAGTCATAGTCAGGCAGAAAAAAGAATATAGAAGGCCTGACGGAACAAGAATAAAGTTTGAGGACAACGCAGCAGTTGTGCTCAAGGATGACAAAGGAAACCCAAAAGGCACTATCTTCAAAGGACCTATCGCAAAAGAAGCGTGCGACAGGTGGCCTGGAATAGCAAAAATAGCAAGCATCATAGTATGAGGTAGAAAATGAAGATATGGTCAAAGAGCTGGAAAGCGAGCAAGAAGCCAGGAAAACAGAGAAAATACGCTGCTAATTCACCAGTTCACATAAAAAGAAGGATGATGTCAGCTCATCTATCCAAGGATCTTAGAGCCAAACATGGAACTAGATCAGTTCCATTGAGATCAGGAGATAAGGTCAAAATAATGAGAGGCAGATTCAAAGGCCACACAGGAAGTGTCGACAGATCTGATATAGACAGACTAGCTGTGTACATCACTGGAATTGAAGTGATAAAAAAGGATGGTTCAAAGACAATGCCACCAATAAGGGCATCAAATGTCATGATAACTGATCTTAGCCTTAATGATAAAAGGAGATTATCAAAAAAGAAGAAAGCAGAGAGTAAAATTAAAATCAACAGCTGAGGTAATAAAATGGTCAAGAATCACTTGAAAAGGATTTCAATGCCAAGGACATGGAAATTGAAGAGGAAAGAGTCCCAGTGGGTAACAAGGCCAAAGCCTGGCGCTCATAGCTTGATGACAAGCATGGCTCTTGAAACAGTCATGAAAGAGCTTATAAAATGCGCAAACACCAGGAAAGAGGCAAGAATCATACTATTCAATAAAGAAGTGCTGGTAGATGGCAAGAAAAGAAGGGATCTTAAGCTTCCAGTAGGCATGATGGATGTTGTCTCACTTCCAGAGATAAATGAATATTACAGGATACTAATAAACAACAAGAATGAAATTGTTGCAAAACCGATAAAAAAGGAAGAGTCATTAATCAAACCATGCAGGATAATCTGCAAGACAAAAAGAAAGAATGGAGAGACTCAAATCAATCTATTTGATGCAAAAAACATAACACTCAAGAAAGGTGAGGACTCA
>JAHJCS010000195.1 GCA_018812465.1 Nanobdellota archaeon
ACAAAAAGGATAGTTCGAGAAGGCAGTACTGCCATGCAAACTCTTTCTGAAATGGTTAGTACTGGAGACATCAATAATCCTGCTCTTCTCACGAAGATTCCTACAGAAGGCTATCCAGGTCATTTAGGTTATCAAAGTCCAATAGCAACTGAGAAAGAGAGTTCAGCTCATGAGAAACACATTGAGATGCCTGCTTTTGAGAATGTCGGTGCTGCAGATGGCAGCATTGACATGTGTGTTTCAGGAATTCTGGAGAAACTAGAAGAATCAGGATATCCAAGGCCAAAAGTCAAGCCAGCAAAACATCCATTCTATCAGCTTATGCATGAAGCAGTATCTATCTGCGGCAGTGATGCCCTAGTGAACTGTTCAGTTGATCCTGGTGAGAAATATGTTCTTATCCTGATGACTCCATCTGAGGGAAGTTCTGCTGATATCAGCAAAAGAACAGTCGCTCCATTGCTTAAGATGCATATCCCTGGCCAGCTATCTATTGAGCAGTATGACAGCACAGGCATATCTATCCAGATAAATTACTCTTCCAAGAATATAGCAGAGCCAAGTGCAAATGGAAAACCTGTCTCATCCTATCTTACAACCATGAGATCAGATCTAGTGGGCATACTTAGCACACTAATCAAGCCAGAAAAGAATCAGACATATAATCCTTTGGCTTCATATTCAAAATCAAGACCTGTGAATGAGCTGGAAGCAAAACATATGATAGACTCTATCAGCGATGCTGATGCAGAAAAAGTTCTTGCTAAAGTGAATTCCATCAAAGCAACCTATGAATCAGTAACCAGAACGCTTCATAACATGCGCTACGTAGAAGAGAACCAGAAGATGAGATCTCCTATAGACATGCTTGGTTTTGAGGAGTTCGGAAAGTTTGGCATTTGCACCCCAGAAAGATACACTGCTTTAAGAGGCACTATCCTTAAGCACCTAAAATGTCTTTATAATGAGATTGACAGTACACTACAAAAAATAGGATTATGCTATGTGAAGAATGCTAGACCCAACTTAACATTCAATGCTCCTGGTTCAGGCAGCAGCTGAGTCAACCTCTTTTATGAGGATGTATCTTTTTTCCAATCTCATCATAGACTTTCTTAAGCATCCTTATATGCAATGACTCCTGTCTGCTGAGAAGCTCTGTGAAATCAGAGTCAGGAGATCTCCTGTAATAAAGATGCCCTCCTTCTGACATCACAGTGATATCCCTGCTGAATTCTTTTCCTGCATACATTGCGCTATCAGCAGGCGCTATGAACCTCTCATGGAGCCTTCTGTTGTTCTTTCTTGTTAGGCCGATGATCTCCTTCATCTCATCTATCTCCATTCCTTCCAAAGCCAGCTCTTCCACTTTCTTAGGTATATCATCTCCTAATAATGGTCTTATATGATCAAGACCCAGGCTATGGGTTGAGTAGACTCCAAGAGTCATTGTCAATCCAATATATGTTCTTCTGATCTTCTCTTCATCCTGATATTCCATGCCATGATCCTTCAGCTTATTCTTCAGTCTTCTCCTCTGGTTGTCTGTCATGTCATCCCAGACATCACCTATTGTGATATTCATTCCTTTGACTTTCTCTCTTATCTTCTCTGCAATATCATAAGCCTGCTTTGCATTTGTCTGAGGCAGCACTCCAACAATCTCTTCACCACCATATCTTGCAATCTCGCTGCCTTCTGATCTGATAACATCTTTCCATACCTCTCCCACTCTTTCAAGCACATAATTGCCTACTGTGTGGCCATAGGTATCATTGATATTCTTGAACAGGTCAATATCACCAAATATCACTGCAAAATTATATTCACTCTCATGCCAGCTCTGCCTACTTTCATAAAGCCTTTTCACCTGCTCTGGCATGACATCTTTCATGAAGAAGTATCCTCTCATGAGGCCTGTTATGTCCTGCTCTTCATCAGGAGACCCTTTCATCCTCTCAAGCTTTCTGTTGAGGACTTCAATCACAGAGTTCTTTGCATCGATAGCTTCTTCTTTCTCATCCATCTCTTTGACCAGCTCTGTTATGTCAACAACACTGCATCTTAATCCATTCACATTTTTGCTTTCGTTGTGTATGGGTCTGGATGAGACAACAAAACTGCCTATAGTCCCATCTGCTCTCATCATCCTATAAGACC
>JAHJCS010000018.1 GCA_018812465.1 Nanobdellota archaeon
CATAGAGGTGATTTTATGGCAAAGCTTGAAGTTCTGGACTGGATTGCTCTGGTCCTGGTTATTGTAGGAGGCCTTAATTGGGGTCTTGTTGGATTGCTGAACCTTGATCTTGTTCAGACAATTCTAGGGTCAATACCAATACTGGCCAAGATTGTGTATGTGCTTGTCGGAGTATCAGCATTGTACATGGTCTATTTTGCATACCAGAATAAGTGATCTTAATTCATTCTTTTTTTTCTTTTTTTATTATCCCCTTGTTGGATGTATCTCCATCCTCTCTCTTTCCCTTATTTCTGAGTTTATAGCTGTTTTCTGTATCTCTACAAAGAAAAGGATTGCTGAGGTCATAATACCTATAGTCACCCACTCTGAAAAGGAAAGAGAGACTGTATGGAATATATTCTGCGCGAATGGAATATAGATCACGGCTATAGTCAGCAATGATGAGAATAGTATCCCCAGGGTCAGATAGATATTGTTCAGGCTCTTGAATGATATCGCTGACTCATCCCAACTCTTTGCATTGAATATATGGAACAGCTCAAAGAATACTATTGTCGCAAAAGCCATTGTCTGCGCTTTCTCAAGCGAGCCATGTTTTATAACAATCTCCCACATAAAAAGAGCGATTGTCCCAAGCACTATGAATGGTATGACCTGCGCTATCTTTAGCAGGAGATAATCACTGAGTATGCCTTCTTTAGGATTTCTTGGCCTTTGTTTCATAAGATCCTTTGGAGGTTTCTCTACACAAAGGCCTAAAGCCGGAAGATCACTGGTCACAAGATTCAGGAACAGGATCATTATTGCTGTAAGCGGAGGACTCATTCCCAGGAGTATTGCTATGAATATCAGAGACACCTCTGAGATATTTCCTGCGAGAAGATAATAGATAAATTTTCTCATGTTGGCGTATATTGTTCTTCCTTCCTGGATAGCATTGACTATTGTGGAGAAATTATCATCTTTGATGACCATTTCAGCAGCTTCTTTGGCAACATCAGTGCCTCGCTTGCCCATAGCAACCCCTATATCGGCTTTCTTGAGTGCAGGAGCATCATTTACTCCGTCGCCTGTCATGGCAACAATATGCCCCTGTTTCTGCAGTGCTTCGACAATCCTCAGCTTGTGTTTGGGAGTTGCTCTTGAGTATACAGTCACTTTGTTGACTATGTGCGAGAAGCTTGCATCATCCATCTTGTCAAGCTCAGGTCCTTCAATTATAAGATCATTCTCTGAGTAGATTCCAAGATCCTTTGCTATTGCCTCTGCTGTTGTCCTGTTGTCTCCTGTGATCATCACTACTTTTGTGCCTGCTTCCTTGCAGAGCCTTACTGATTCTTTTGCATTAGGCTCTGGAGGATCCCTCATTGCAACCAATCCTACAAACACAAGCTCTGACTCTACATGCTTCAGTTCATACTGCTTGTTATTGTGCTCTTTGAAAGCAAGTCCCAGGACTCTCATCCCTTTCTTTGCAAATTCATGATTCTTCTCAAGTATCTTCTCAATCACATGCTTGTTCAGCTTTGTTATCCTGCCATTGCTGTAGTAATGTTTTGCCTTCTTCAGAAGAAGCTCAGGAGCTCCTTTGGAATATACTATAGGTTTCTTGTTCACAAGATGCACTGTGGTCATGCACTTTCTTACAGGGTCAAAAGGATGCTCCTTTACTCTGGGAGATCTAAGATGCATATCAGCCTTTATCAGCCCTGCTTTCTTTGCCATGACCACAAAAGCGCCTTCAGTAGGCTCTCCTTCTATATCCCATTCTTCCTCTACTTTCTTGAGCTCAGAATTATTGCAGAACACTCCTACTTCTATTGCTTTTGAGAGTGTCTTATGCTTTGTGGGGTCTATCTTCTTGCCTTCAAACATAAAGAGGCCTTCAGGGCTGAACCCTTCTCCTGTGACCTGCACTTCAGTATCCAGCGTGAATATGCTCTCAATCACCATCCTGTTCTGGGTCAGAGTTCCGGTCTTGTCAGAGCAGATAGCAGTGCATGTTCCAAGAGTCTCTACAGCGGGAAGCCTTTTTATTATGGCATTCCTTCTTGCCATCTTCTTGACTCCTAATGCAAGCGTGACTGCGACTACTGTGGGCAGGCTCTCTGGAATGCCTGAGACTGCCACTGCAACAGCAAGAAGCATCATCTCATGGAGAGGCTGACCTCTCCAGACACCTAGGAGGACGACAAATATACATATCACAAAAGTGCCTAAAGAAAGCTGCTTGCTGAGCTTGTCAAGCCTCTTCTGCAGAGGGGTTGTCTCTTCCTTGACATCTCCTATCATCTTTGATATCTTTCCAAGCTCAGTGTTCTTTCCTGTGGCAACAACAACTGCAACACAGTTTCCATTAGTTATTATTGTTCCGGCAAACAGCATATTGCACTGCTCTGCCATGACAGCTTTCTGCAGTGTGCATTCCTTTTTCACAACCGGCACAGACTCTCCTGTAAGTGTAGATTCATCAACTCGCAGATTATTGCAGGAGATCACTCTTGCATCAGCAGGAAGGAAATCTCCTCTGTCAAGATGGAGTATATCGCCTGGAACCACATCAGAAGCAACAATCTCCATTATCCTGCTGTCCCTCAATACTTTTGCTTTCCTTGGGGTGAGCTTCTTGAGCGCCTCCATCTCTTTTGATGCCTTGTACTCCTCGAAGAAACTTATGAGTATTATAACTGCAACTATTATAGATATGACTGCGAATTCTGTCACATCTCCTATCACAAAAGAAATCACAGCTGCGAACAGCAGGACATATATTATGAAATTCTTGAACTGCCTGAGGAACACTCCAAATATAGATACCTTCTTCTCTTTGGTTATTATATTAGGTCCATACTCTTTCAGTCTTTTGAGTGCTTCATCTGATGAAAAACCTTTCTCAGAGGCCCCCAGTTTATCAAAAACATACTTTACATCTTTAGAATGCCACTCCTCTTTTTCCATATCCTAATCCCTGAATGTATCTTGCGCAACAGATATATAAATATATTGTTATCTCTCTTCTGCTGTTCCTGTTTATCTTTCTTTTGATGTTATAAATATTTTATGCAGCTCAAGATAGATGAATCCTAGGCTGGATATTCCCAGCACAGCAGCAAGCTCTGCTGCTGCTAAAGGATATGTATCAAAGAAAGGCTGGAGCGCTGGAATATATATCACTGATAAGGCAACTATCAGTGATGTTGCCACAGCAGCCACAAGATACCTGTTCCTGAATATGCCTACTTTGAATGATGAGTATCTTGTTGACCTTGAGGCAAATGCCTGATACATCTCAAAAGATGCAACTGTCAGGAATGTAACTGTCTGAGCTTTCAGCAGATTTCCGCTGGTATCATATACATAATAGAAGAGGGCAAGCACAACAGCTATCATTATAGCCGGATAAACCACAATGAAATGGTTAAGCCCTTTATAGATAGGTTCACCCTTTTTCCTGGGTTTCCTATCCATTGCATTAGGCTCAAAAGGATCAGCTCCCAGAGCTACTGCCGGAAGCCCATCTGTGACAAGATTTATCAGCAGTATCTGTATTGCAGTCATGGGAAGAGGCATGCCCACAAGTATAGCAAGGAATATTATCATGACCTCGCCGATATTGCCTGAGATGAGGAAAGCAAAGAACTTCTTGATATTGTCATATACGCCTCTTCCTTCCTCTATTGCATTGACTATAGTAGAGAAATTATCATCCAGAAGTATCATATCAGAGGCCTCTTTTGATACATCTGTGCCTGTTATCCCCATTGCAATGCCTATATCAGATTTCTTCAGTGCAGGAGCATCATTCACACCATCACCTGTCATTGCAACAATATGACCTTTTCTTTTCAGGGATTCTATTATCTTCAGCTTATGCTCAGGATTTACTCTGGCATAGACCCCTATGCTCTCAACATTGCTGTCAAGGTCCATATTCTCCAGCTCCTCTCCTGTGATTGCCTTGCCAGATATGCCAAGGTCTCTTGCTATAGCTACTGCAGTACCTATGAAGTCTCCGGTTATCATCACAACCTTTATTCCTGCTTTTTCGCATTTTGCTATAGCTCCTTTCACTTCTTCCCTGGGCGGATCTATCATTCCCTGCAGGCCTACAAACACCAGATCCTTCTCATATGTCTTCCTGGTATCCCTCTTGCTGAGTTTCTTGTAAGCAAATCCCAGGACTCTTAGGGCATTTCC
>JAHJCS010000196.1 GCA_018812465.1 Nanobdellota archaeon
ACAAAGAAGGCGGAGAAGGATACAAAGAAATCAGGAAGAAAGCTCCTCTGCATGAGGTTGTCCTCAATGCAGTGATAAAGCATCACCCTGATCCAGTGCAGGCTCAGGAATACAGGATTCCAAAGCTTTGGCATGGAGATTTAGACAGTGAAGAAGGAAAGTCATTGATAAAATGTGATCCTAAAGGCCCATTATTCTTTGTCATCACAAAAGTTGTTGTTGACCCTCAGGCAGGAGAGATCTCTGCTGGAAGGATGTTCTCAGGAACAATGACCAGGAGCACAGATGTTATCCTGAACAGGGCAAAGAAGAGGATGAAAGTTCAGCAGGTCTTCATCTACAATGGAGCAAAAAGAGAGATAGTGAATAATGTCCCTTCAGGAAATATCATAGGAATATCTGGTGTCAAGGCAATGCCAGGAGAGACCATCACACTCAGTGAGACAGAACCTTTTGAGGAGATAACACACCTCTTTGATCCGGTTGTCACAAAATCTATTGAGGCTAAGAGCCCAAGCGACCTGCCTAAACTGATTGAAGTGCTAAGGATGGTCCAAAAAGAGGATCCTACAATAAAAGTTGAGATCAATGAGGAGACAGGAGAGCATCTCATGCATGGAATGGGAGAGCTTCATCTTGAGGTCATAGAGAACAGGATCAGAACAGAGAAAGGAGTTGAGGTATCAACATCTCCTCCGATTGTTGTGTACAGAGAGACTGTGACAAAGAGAACTCCTGATCATTTTGAAGGAAAATCTCCTAACAAACATAATAAACTTTATTTTATTATTGAACCTATTGACCCTCAGACAAAAGCACTGCTGAAATCAGGAGATGTGCAGGAAGGAAGAATCAAGAAAAAAGACCTTATATTAAGAGACAAGTTTATTGCAGCAGGATGGGATACAAAAGATGCTGACAAGATAAAAGATATCTTTAATGGAAATCTCTTTGTTGACCAGACAAGAGGAATAGTCTATATCAATGAGATACTTGAGCTTGTGCTGGATATGTTTGAAGATGTCATGAAAGCAGGACCTCTTGCAAGAGAGCCTTGTGTAGGTGTGAGAGTCAATCTTACTGACTGCAAACTGCATGAAGATGCTATCCACAGAGGACCGGCACAGATGTACCCAGCAGTAAGAGAGGGTATCAGAGGAGCTATGGCATTATCCAATCCATTGATTTTCGAGCCAGTGCAGACTCTTCAGTTTGAGGCCCCTGTAGAATATATGGGAGAGATCTCAAAGATGATTGCCAACAAGAGAGGCCAGCTCATTGATATGAGCCAGGAAGGAGTAGAGGTAGTTGTCAAAGGAAAGCTTCCGGTTGCAGAGATGTTCGGAATGACATCAGACTTAAGATCAGCAACAGGAGGAAGAGGAAACCATTTCCTTGTTGACCAGAATTTCGAGAAGCTTCCTGAAGAGATGCAGCATAGGGTAATTAAGATTATCAGAGAGAGAAAGGGTTTGAGTGAGAACCAGTAAGGATTATTTCATATATAGAAGCCTAAACTGGCCACAGAAAACTTTATAAACAAGCCCTTTTTCCAATATATTCTCTGGGGGACTTGAAAACAGCCTTCTCAGGGCTTATATAATTATAAAAGAGATTTTGGAGGTTATACAAAATGGCTAAAAATAAAGTGCATATAAATCTTGTATTCATAGGTCACGTTGACCATGGAAAGTCAACAACAGTTGGCAGGCTCATGTTTGACTCAGGTAATGTTGATGAGCAGGCTATGAGAAAGCTGAAAGAGAAAGCTCAGGAACTTGGAAAAGCTGGATTCGAATTCGCTTTTGTCATGGACAATCTGAAAGAAGAGCAGGAGAGAGGAGTGACAATTGACCTGGCTCACAAGAAATTTGAGACCTCAAAATATTATTTCACAATAATCGATGCTCCAGGACACAAGGATTTCATCAAGAACATGATCACAGGAGCATCACAGGCTGATGCAGGAGTCCTTGTTGTAGCAGCTAATGATGGAGTCATGGCTCAGACAAAAGAGCACGTCTTCCTTTCAAAGACTCTTGGAGTCAACCAGCTTATGGTTGCAGTCAACAAGATGGATATGGTCAAGTTTGACCAGAAGAGATTTGAGGAAGTTAAGACAGAAGTTTCTAATCTATTGAAGTCAGTAGGATACAAGCCAGACCAGGTATTATTCCTGCCTGTTGCTTCATTCCCTGGAGATAATATTGCAAAGAAGTCAGCAAATATGCCATGGTACACAGGACCTACACTTCTTGAGGCTATGGATCAGCTCAAAGAGCCAGAAAAGCCAACACAGCTTCCTCTAAGGCTTCCTATCCAGGATGTCTATAATATCACAGGAATAGGAGTTGTTCCTGTAGGAAGAGTTGAGACAGGAGTCATGAAGATAGGAGACAAGATTGTCGCAGTCCCAGGAAGAGAAGGAAAAGGAGTTCATGGAGAGGTCAAGTCAATGGAGATGCATCACGAGCAGCTTCAGCAGGCTGAACCTGGTGACAATATAGGCTTCAACATCAGAGGCTTCGGAAAGAAGGACATAACAAGAGGAGATGTCATAGGTAAAGAAGATAATATTCCAACAGTGGCTCAGGAGTTCACAGCGCAGATGGTTGTTCTAAACCATCCTACTGTTGTTACAGTGGGTTACACACCAGTGTTCCACATACACACAGCACAGGTGGCTTGCCAGCTTGTGGCTATTGAGAAGAAGCTGAACCCTGCAACAGGAGAAGTCCTGCAGGAGAACCCAGACTTTATCAAGAATGGGGATGCAGCTATTGTCAAGATAAGACCTATACAGCCACTAGTGATTGAGAGGCAGAAAGATATACCTCAGATGTCAAGATTCGCGATAAGGGATTCAGGAATGACAGTTGCAGCAGGCATGTGCATTGATTTGGTAAAGAAAGAGCTTAAGTAAAAGCCTTTTTTATCTCTTTTTTCACATGTATGGTGAACTAAACCCTTATCATGCGGCAAACCCGGTCAACGAGTGATTCATATGCAAAAAGCAAGAATAAAGATCGCTTCCAGCGATATAAACAAAGTGAATGAAATCTGTGATTACATTAATAATATCGCTGAAAAGACTGGGGTTGAGATAAGGGGCCCTATACCTCTTCCTACAAAGAGACTTAAACTTACTACTCGAAAATCTCCTTGCGGTGATGGAACTGCTACATGGGACAGGTTTGAGATGAGAGTGCATAAGAGGCTTATTGACCTTGGCATTGATGAGAGGGCATTGAGACTTGTGATGCGTGTCCCAATACCCGAGGGTTTAAACATCGAGATAGAAATGATTGAAGGTTAAGCCTAATTCTTTTTAGCTCATTGCCAGATGATTGAATGATAAATTTGATTCTATAGTTTACTTATAATAAAATAATTGAATAAAAGAAAAAGTTTATTTCAAGTTTACCTGGACAAAGCCTCCATGCTTCTGGTCAATCTCTCCACCGGATCCTATTCCAGTTATGTCATTGGAATAGCCTGCTGCCCAGCCGTCTTTCTCAACACCGACTCTGACTCTTCCTAGCGCAAAGCCGCCGTCTTTCCATCCTGTGTCAGGTATGTTGGTCAGTCCTTCTACTCTGACATAAGGATTTACTGGTCCGTCTGTCTGAGGATTCCAGCTTGCCCAGCCGAAAAGCTCGGTATTTGGATTATCTCCAAGATTCCTATGACCCTGGATGTATCCTGCAAATCCTTTGTCTGCTATGAAATAATCCAGGCCGATCCTTGGAACTGCTTCTCCTCCTGGAGGGAATGATACTACACCAAGCACTGAAGCTTTTCCAGGCATGGGAAGATCAAGCAGATATCCTAAATTTATGAGGGACATTCCACCTACTTTGTTATCTTTTTCTGGATCAGGATTGTCCACATCCATCTCAGTCCTGTTCCTGAAACTGTACTTCAGGTGATTGCTGAGTTTTCCAGATACAAGGGTATCCATAGTGTATACTTCTGCTTTCTTGTCTCCCTGCCTGTCAGAGCCGTATGTTGCTTCCAGGCGCACATTTGCTGCATTGCTCTCTGCTGCATACCCAAGACCCAGTGCAAGCACTGCTCCTGCAAGCGCATGTCTTGGCTTTATCTCTTTTGTCAGGATATCTCCTAGGTAAGGCACTTTTCCTGCAATGTCGTTTACTGTTTTTCTTATCTCCATTTTCTCCACCTCGTTTACCCACACCCATTTGTTACTATCTAGAAGTAGTGAGTAGTATATAATAATTACCTAACCCTATAGGGGGAGTAATAGATAGATTTATATATGAAAAAGTGTTAATCCTGCTTATGAGAGCTGAAATACTTGAGGAGATAGGGCTTACTAAGTCTGAGATCAGGGTATATTTATCATTGATTGAGCTTGGAAGCTCTTCAACAGGTAAGATAGTAGACAAGGCAGGTGTGGCTTCATCAAAGATCTATGAGATACTTGACAGGCTTGTGCAAAAAGGTCTTGTGTCGACAATAGTGAAATCAGGAGTGAAATATTTTGAGTCAGCACCGCCGTCAAGGATAATAGATTATTTTCAGGAGAAAGAGAAGGACCTCAAGAGCAAGGAAAGCGAGCTAAGAGCGCTCCTTCCGGAGCTTGAGCTCAAGAGAAGCCTTGCAGGCATAGGCTCTGAGACACAGGTGTTCAAAGGCATGAAAGGAGCAGGCACTGCTTTTGATGACATCCTTAAGACAATGAAGAAAGGAGAAGAGTATTGCTTGCTTGGTATATCTGCCTTCACACCACAGTTTGAGAGATTTGTTGTGAACTTCCATAAAAAAAGGTCCAAGCAGGGGATAAGATGCAGAATGATAGTGAATGAAGTCGCAAAAGAGACAGGAGAAAAATTAAGCTCATTGAAACATACACAGATAAAATATGTGCAGAAAGAGCTCTTCACTCCAGTTGTGTTCATAGTATACAAAGACAAGACATTGATATCCATAGGCCTTGATGAGGTGTTCATCCAGATCAAGTCAAAGAATCTTTCAGACGGACTAAGGGCTTATTTTGATTACCTATGGAATCAAAGAGTGCGGACATATCAAGGCATTGAACAGATAAGATCTCTTATAAGGCAGTCTCTCGATTTCGGCGATTATGAGGTGATTGCAGAAGGAATGAAGATTGTCGATGTGCTGGGTGAAGAGTTCTTTGTCTGGTGGCAGGATGAGAAGAGGAAAAGAGACATCAGATCAAGGGGGATAATGGGTGAGAAATACAGGAATCTTCCTACTGTGACAAAGTCTGCAACACAATTTAAATTCATCCCAGGATTTGAAAATCCTGGTCTGACATTTATATTCAAGGACAAGGTTGCAAATGTGATGCTTTCCAATAATCCAATAGCTTTCCTCATTGAAAACAAAGAAGTTGCAGACAGCCAGAGGAATTATTTTGATCTGCTCTGGAACCAGGAAGTTGGAGTGAGTAAAGGCACTGAGGGAGCGCAAAGGGCTTGGGACAGGATGCTTGATGAGCTGAATCCTGGCGAGGAGTATTATGCAATGGGTGTCGCATGGAGAGGACAGAAAGAGAAAGTATTTGATTGGTATATAGATTTTCATAAGAGAAGACTGAAGAAGGGAGTGAAGGCTAAATTCCTCTTTGTATCTGGAACAGAAGATACTGTCGAGAAGAACAAGAACTTGTACAAGGTCCTTTCTGAGGTCAAATTCCTGCCTAAAGGAATATATGAGGGCATGCAGATCAATTTATACCATGACAAGGTCCTCATGTTTATATGGAGAGAAGAAGAACCTGTTGTCTTCTCAATAGATGATGAAAAAGCATTCCATACATTCAAGACATATTTTGACTCATTGTGGAAGACAGCCAAATCTTAGAGTTTCCTAATCATCCCTTTCTCAGCGTCAACTTCCACTTTATCTCCGTCTTTGAGCTTCTGAGTGGCAATCCTTGTGCTTATTATGCAAGGTATCTTCAGCTCTCTTGACACAATGGCTGCATGGCATGTTATACCTCCTTCATCTGTGACTATAGCTGCAGCTTTTCTCATTATAGGCACAAACTCAGGCCTAGTCATAGACGTGACAAGGATGTCACCTTGCTGCATCTTACTGAACTCTGATTCATTCATTATGACCTTCACGATTCCTGTTGCTTTTCCCAGGCAGGCAGGCCTGCCATGGATCTCAGTCACTTCACCTTTGTGGATCTTGAACATCTTGTCGTGCATCTCCTGCGCCTCAGAGCCATAAAAGAATATTTCTTCATCTTTTTTGATGATTACAAGGAAAGAAAATTTCCTGAGTTTTATTTTCTCTTTGTCAGGATTCTCTATCTCACTAGGAAGAGTGTATTTCATGTCCTCAAGGCTGATGCCTTTGCGCTTTCCTATCTCTTCAAGAAGAACGCAAAGATAA
>JAHJCS010000197.1 GCA_018812465.1 Nanobdellota archaeon
TATCTTTAACTCTATCTCTAAGTAGTCAATTATCAATATCTTTATATATCTAACATCACCCCATTCTATTCTAGGGGTTGGTATCATGTCATTAAGGCCTAAATTAGTAATCGCAGGACTGGGGGATATTGGCAAGGAGTTCTTAAGACTGGCTCTCAAGGACATGTCTCTAAGTGTTGTCGGAGCAGTTGACAATGGCCTGAGATACAAAGATATTGTTACCAGTAGAATCCCTCTTGGTGAGTTTGTAGGAGCAAGAGAGTACGGGCCTGTTATAACTGATGATCTTGAGAAGACTTTGGATGAGACAGATCCTAATATCCTTGTTCTTACAACAAGCTCTGAGCTTCCTGATATAATAGATTCTGTTAATTCAGCAGTCCAGATGGGAATTCATATTATCTCGCCTGCTGAACAGCTCTTCTTTCCAGAATATGTTGATACTGATCTTGCTCATACCATAGATGAGTATGCAAAAGAGAAAAAGGTTTGCGTTGTTGGCAGAGGAGTCAATCCAGGTCTGCTCATGGATCTCTATCCTGCGCATGCAGCATCACAATTTAGTCCTGAGGATATCTCATTGGTGGATGTCTATCGCTGGGATAATACTCTCAACAGGAGGCTGGCTCTTCTAAAGAAGACAGGATGCTGGCTCACTGAGGATGAATTCATAGAAAAGAACTCTTCAGGAGAAAAAGGATTCGGCCATGTTGGAGCAGAGATGTCTGCAGCATACATTGCGCATAAGCTTGGAATCAAGGATTATTCATTAAGATTTGAGAGGACTCCAGTCATGGCAACAAGCGACATCAAGCCTGACAATGGGGATCTGATCAGGAAAGGACAGGCCTGCGGACTGCAGGAGATGTGCCGGGTCTACCAGGATGGAAGCGACCAGCCCATAATCAGGCTTAACTTGAGGATGAATGCAGAGCAGGTCAACAGGAACTGCACAATAATACATCTCAAAGATGGCACTCAGAGCAATCATGACTACAGCAATATTGTGAATGGAGATCAGGCAACTGTGAGGATACTCCATGACCTTGTCTTCCAGACAATGTACTCAAAGCCAGGCCTGAACAGAATGGATTATGTGCCTGATCCTGCACAGCTTCTTAAGAAAGGTTAGTCTGTCTGACAGGTTTATGTTCTTGGTTATGTAACAAATAATAATTCCTAGCCTTACCAGTTATCACAGCACACAAGATCAACTAAGTTAAATATTCTCATGTTAGACTAGGAAAATTATATAAATGAGTATATATAACAGTATACAAAAAGGGTTGATAATGGAATACAAATACAAACTAGCCAGTCTTCAGGAATATTCTCTTAGCAACACCCATCAATATTTTGAGATGATATCATATACTATGTTCTGCTTCCTTCTTCCGATAGTGCTGAGCCATCCACAGATTGTGGTTGGAATCGCAGTAAATGCGATGCTTGTCCTTGCTGGCCTGAACCTCAAGGGATACAAGCTCCTGCCAGTCATAATAGCTCCTTCTCTTGGAGCATTGTCAGGCGCTCTTCTTTTCGGTCCTTTCACAAGATTCCTTTTATACCTAGCACCGTTCATATGGATAGGCAATGCGATATTTGTATTCTCATTCAAGCTGTTTAAACTTAAACTCAAGAAGAATTACTGGCTTACTCTTGTGATAGGCTCTGCCCTTAAATCAGGATTTCTTTTCCTTGCAGCATTATCATTGTATCTGTTAGGAATGATTCCAGCAGTGTTTCTGACAGCTATGGGAATCCTGCAGCTTATCACAGCTATTGGCGGCGGAGCAGGAGCTTTTGCTTTCCAGAAAGCCAGGATAAGGCTTGCTTCATGATTGATTAAATAAAAAAACAGTTTGTTTTATCAGGAAAAAAGAGGTTGATGAATGGATCTACTGCTTCCTTTACTCAGGAAAGCCCAGAAAAAGGATGGTTATGTATCTGAGAATTCTCTAAAAGAGATAAGTGATAAGACAGGCATACCTATATCCAGGGTCTATGGTGCTGCCACATTCTATTCTATGCTGCACACACAGAAGCAGGGCAGGAATGTGATAGAGATCTGTAACTCACCGTCATGCTACTTAAACAATTCTATGGATATCATAAAATATCTTGAGGAAAAACTTGGGATAAAATCAGGCCAGACAACAAAAGACGGAAAGTTCAGCCTTCACATAGGCTCATGCATCGGCTGCTGTGATATGGCTCCTGCAATGAAGATAAATGACAAGGTCTATGGCAGCCTGACAAAAGAGAAGATTGATGATATAATAAAAAGATGCAAGTGAAGATAATATGGATAAGAAAATGCAGATACTCAGGAAAACAGGACTGAAAGCTTATTCTCAAGCATTAAGTCTAGGCCAGAAAGGAGTCATTGACCTGATAAAGAAAAAAGGCCTTATCGGAAGAGGAGGAGCTGGCTTTCCTGCCTCAATGAAGTGGGAGATGGTCCTGAATGAGAAGTCTGATGCAAAATACCTGATATGCAATGCTGATGAAGGAGAGCCAGGCACATTCAAGGACAGGTTCATACTCATGAACAATCCAGAAGCAGTTATTGAAGGAATCCTGATAGCTGCTTTTGCGATCAGCGCAGAGCAGGCGTTCATCTACCTGAGAGGGGAATATGATTATCTTGAGAAAGACTTAAAGAAGACGATCAAGTCAGTCACAGCAAAGACAAAAGCAGGAACTAAGATAGATATTGTTGTCGGAGCAGGCGCTTATGTGTGCGGTGATGAGACAGCGATAATCAGCTCTATTGAAGGGTTCAGGGGACAGCCAAGGCACAAGCCTCCGTTCCCTACAGTGAAAGGCCTGTTCGGAAAGCCGACAGTGATAAACAATGTTGAGACTCTCGCAAATGTTCCTATGGCAATGCTATTTGATGACTGGAACCCTGACCTAAGGCTCTACTCGCTTTCAGGCAATGTCACAAAGCCAGGAGTATATGAGCTTCCTCTGGGAACAAAGCTCTGCGACTTAATAGAGATGGGAAAGCCAAAGAACAAGATAAAAGCCATTTACTTTGGATGCTTTGGAGGATGCCTGCCTCACTGTGATATTGAGCTGACTCCTCAGAACATATGTGGCAAGGACTGCATGCTTGGATCATGCACAATAATAGCTGTTGATGATACAAAGTCAGTCATTGATGCCGCAACAAACATAGCAAAGTTCTATGAGTTTGAGTCATGCGGAAAATGCACCCCCTGCAGAGAAGGGACAATGAGGATCCTTGCTCTGCTTGAGAAGATCTCAATGGGCAAGGGAAAGAAAGAGGACCTTGTGACACTGGAGGAGCTTGGAGAGGTCATAAGAGACACTTCATTCTGCGGGCTCGGCCAGACAGCAACACATCATCTGCTCACAGCAATGAAATATTTCAGGAAAGAGTTTGAGGACAAGGTAAAATGAGGATAAAGATTGATGGAAAGGACATTGAATGTGATCCTAACAAGACACTGCTTATCATAGCAAGGGAGAACGGAATAAACATTCCTACATTATGCTACCAGGAAGGTCTTGAACCAGAGGCAAGATGCAGGCTCTGCCTTGTCGAGATAGCAGGTAAGCTTGTCACATCATGCTCAACAAAACCAAGAGAAGGAATGGAAGTAATAACTGATTCTGAGAAAGTGAAGAAAGCAAGGAAGATAAATGCTGAACTCCTGGCTTCAGAGCATGTTTCCCAGTGTATGATCAATGAGGCAGGGCATGATCTCTGCAAGATAGTGCAGGAGATGAACCTTAATGATGTCAGGTTTGATCCCACAAGGAAGTATAAAGAAGAGTTAGGTGCCTCTGTTGTCAGAAACAACAATCTATGCATAAACTGCGGAAGATGCGTGCAGGTATGCGCTGATGTCCAGGCAACATGGGCAATTGACTTTGCAGGAAGAGGCCATCAAGAGCACGTGACACCCTATGGAGAACACACTCTTCATGAAGTAGCTTGTATAAAATGCGGACAGTGCATTGCAGCATGTCCTGTCGGTGCGATAAGCGAAAGAGAGCATCTCAGCGAAGTAGAGAAAGCGCTGAAAGACAAGAAGAAGCATGTGATAGTGCAGACAGCACCTTCTATAAGGGCAGCTCTAGGAGAGGAATTCGGAATGGAGCCTGGA
>JAHJCS010000198.1 GCA_018812465.1 Nanobdellota archaeon
CACTGAGATTCCATCCAGCAAGTTCTCGCCAGGGTCGACGTTGATGTAATTATTATTACTGTCAGTAGCTTCCAGTCCGAGCCAGGTGTGGAACACAATAACATCATACCAAGTGACTTTGTCGTGCCCGAGATTCTTGGCCACCTGCTTGGCGCCGGTGTAGGTGATGCACAAGGGGATCACAAAGAAGGGGGTGATGGCTGAGATAAGGATCATGATGATTGTGCCCCAGCGGTCACCTTTCTGGTTATTGTGCTCCTTTGTTTCATTCTTTTCCCACGCGGTTTTGTACTTTTTCATTACATTCTCCTTTCATGGTCTGTTCCCTCTAGGGGCTTATGGTTTGTTGTTGAGTTACACATTTCTATCCTATTGTTTCTGTTCTTGTTCTGTTCTCTTTATCTTAAACCTGTAGAGCAGGATAATTCCATGGAGCAGGCTGCGCACTGAACTGGACAGAGTTTTGTTTGTGTTTTTTATTACGGGGATTCTAAATCACATTTAGCCATCTATCTGTGCGCAGCCTGCTTCTTCCCCTGTCCAGATTGTTTAGTGGTGTTTCTTGTTTAGGTCTGTATAGTAGTGACACCATTACAAGCTACAAAAAAAAGTAAAGCAGAATGTTGCAGCTTCTGATGATAGCACTTATTGTATAAAAGAAAGGGCCGGACCACTATGATAATCTCGACAGTGTTACCCAGAGATATCAGTGAGTGGCCCGGCCCAATTCCTAGCGCTTCACGCGATCATCTTGCATTAACGCCCGGCCTTGTTCTTCGAATTCCGATGTTTCTTCCTGCGCCTTTTGGGCCATGCCTTCTTTGTCGCCATAATCCACCTTCCTTCCGGTTTTCCTGACTGCATGCGAACATTCGCTGCAATCTGTTGAGTACGTTTTCTTCGTCTTTCTTTAGTTTTCTTGCCTTAGCGCTTCCCACCTGTCAAAGAGGAATTGCTACTTGGGCCAGATCCCTGTGAGCCAGAATCCAGTTTGCCCTGCTTGATATCCTCCTTTCCGGGCAATTATTGCAGTCCACTCATCTCCATCTAACCGCTTCCCCTGCCAGTAGTCTTGTGCGTTTTGTCCTGGCCAGGTTGTTCAGATTGATCAGGTTTCTCCGGAGAGCTTTCAGTCGCTCCTCGGCGAGAAGGGGGAGATGAATGACGTCCCTGAGAGTTGTCTCCTCTTGCCATATAAACTCCTTTCATCAGAGAATTATAATTGGCAGGGCCATGCGCTGAACAAGTATAATGGTGAGACTTGAAATAGATCATATTAAGTGCGCATGACCCTGCCTAGCGTCCCCTCAGCTCCAATCAAATGGACAGCAGGATCGATATCCTTAGGCAGGACTGTCCAGGATTAAAGATTTAGGGAGAGATGCCGGCTGGTTTTTGTTTCATGCTGCGAGGAGGCGATTTCAGCTCTTCGTTCTCGTTCACCTTGCCAATGGGGTAACCTTCCTTCCGGAAAATCAGCTCGAGTCTGAGCTTCCGCTTCTTGGTGTCGTCATCATCGTCAGGTCCGAAAGTGAGGACAGCCTTCACCATCTCGATGACAGGGTTACTCCTGCAACCGGTCCTGCTGCTGGCAAGCCCGTGATTGCAGCACCTGCAGGTTTCCCCTCTGCGTCCGGCGTGGTTCATCAGAAGAGTGGCCACCTTAAACGCATCATCGGTGTAGTTATCGGTCGGATTTTTCCCACCGAGCAGACTGCACGTGAACGTCTTCATCGCTCCGCTTCCTTTATCTTCCAGCTTCATCACTCGCCTCCTTAGAAATCAATGTCATGTGCCCTGCACAAGCTGTGCACATATAGTTAGTGCAGGGATCCCGATCTTTTGTTACCGAGGCTTTGGCAGCTATCTCTTCAGGAGTTGCGAACATCTCCATTGAGAAACAGCTGATTCTTGCCTCACCCCTTTCCTTTCCGCTTTCCGCTTGTTCGCCAGGCATGACCTACACCCCCAAAGTCGGGAGAGTTTTACCTCCTGGCGGCTGAGGGATAACTAAGAGTTCCCCTGGTTTCTGGTTCGCTGCACGCTTCGCTTCCAGCGCCTTGGCCGCAAGTTCCCTGGCCTGTTCTTTCTCCAGAGCCAAAGCCTTGCAGTCATTGTAGTTGGAGCATTTTGTGCACCGCGTGTCTCCATCGTCGCATCCCTGCGCAGCCTGTGCAAGATAGATCTTGGAGCTGCTAGTGCTTTTCATGCAGCGAATCCGTTTCCGAGGTTTTACGTTTCCTACCTTTTTTCGTGACATTTGTTCCATCTCCTTGTTTCAATTTCGAGCAGTCAAAAGACTTATCCGCTTACTGCTTTACCTGAAGATGGACCACCAGTCACTGTTTTGGTAAGACCAGCGCCTGACACTGTCTGCCGAGGAGATGAAAATCGGTCTTTGGTATTCTCCTGGCAGCATAATGCAGACGCACCAATAGATGTACCTCATTGGCATCCTCCTTGTTAGTTGTTGAACCTATAAACACATTTTATGAAAATCAGCTCAGGACCAGCCAACCTAAGCTGTAATATTTGAGGGGATCCTGCTGGAAGGCCATGAGTGAAAAGATTCCAGGATACAAAAAGAATCCGGAGGAGACATGGTATCCGGCAGGAGACAGGGTTCCCCTCAAGCTTTGACAGCCTGCCTGATATCCCTGATAAACCGGTAGGTTGTGGAACATGCAGGCGAGCAGAATCTCTCAATTCCAGACCCAAGATGCAGCTCAGGAAGTCTTCCTCCGCAGTGGCTGCAATGAGTCTCCCACCATTCCTGGTAGATATTGCTGGGAAGTTTCACCAGGGCCCGCTTCACAGTTATCATAAGATAACAGAGAAGAACTCCGAGAATTGACAGCACAACAACAACCTGTACCGCATGAGCTCCGCTATGAATCATCTCATCTCTCCTTCCGCATCAGCGTATCGCGCAGTTTTCCTTCGCGGTCATGCTTGCCAGTGTCATCGCAGGCACAGCAGTCACCGCACTCGAGAGATCCTTTGAGGTTCTCGCGGGCATACTTTCTGTCAATCCAGTTGCTTGATGTGTATTTGCCCGCAACCTTACACACAACAAAGTCATTCATGTTCACCTCCGCTTTTGAGCCTCAGCCAAGAACACCAATATCTCAACTGCAGATGCCAGTTGGCAGGTGCAGATAAACTGAAGAAGTGGCAGGCGCCCCAAGAAGATACCCAGTCAGATGTATTTATTTCCGCTCAACATCTGATAACCTCCAGGTTTCCACTAAGTTGCTGGGCGCCTGCCAGAGGAATGTCGCTTATCTTGCTGCGAATCTCAGGCCTGGCTGTCGCTTTCTGTGTCTGCGTTTGACAGGCCTTGGTTTCTTGCGGTCCTCATCTCTTGGATGAACCTTCGTGATAACCACCTCCTTTCTTTTGTTTTTGTTCAGGTCCAGGTCTTTTCTGCTTCAGCATCGGGGGGCGACGCTTAATCAATCCGTTTCACGCTTGGGAGAACCGTTATGCAGAACTGCTTATCACTGAGGAAACACATGATGAGCGGTTCTCCGCACCTGCAACTGAGGTCAGCCGAGACAGCTTTCTTTTTCTTCAGCTGCCTGGAGACCAAAGTGAGGCGTTCAAAATTCCACTGGTTTGAATGGCTGCATGCTTCGCAGACAACTCCAAGAGGCATGCCCAAAGCCAGCTTCTGGAAATGCCTTTCCTCGAGACCGCATCCTTGCCCTGAAAGAACCTCCTCATCTACGGGCAACTCCCTCTTTTTTCTTTTGTCAGCTTCCTTCATTCATTCTCTCCTTTTCAGCTTCAGCTAAAATCCTCTGCATCAGCTTTCGCATCAGCACCAACTCGCATCTATGTATAACACACCCCCAGTGTGTCACGCCAGTATGCCACGCCTGAAATCTTGACAAGATACTTCAAGACAACTTGTTGTGTTGAAGCATCCTGCGAAAGTCTCAGAAAATAATAGAGGCTTGGCTCTCATGGAGCTCTCAGAACCTCTCATCTTGGTGGCTGCCTCCTGTTTCTTGGACAAGCGCTTTCCAGAATCACTTCTTTCAGCGCAACGCAATGGCAATAGCCGAGCCGAACCGCTTCCATTCAGTTGCCTTCAGCTCTGAGTGAGCAGGAGGATGAACATTCGCGGCATAAGGAACTTGGAGATCAGTTTGATAAGAGCAATCTGTTCCTGGGCCGATTCTGTGTGGTCCAACTTTTACCAGGAGGCAGCCATAACTTGGCTAGATTTTCTCAGAACTTGTACCTTGCCCTGATTTCTTACCCCTGCCCCTTTCGAAAATGTGAGGTCCTTCGGCTCTGAATTCTGGACGCGCCCTCAACAATTCATCCATAGAGAAAGGCGCGCCTTCATCACCAAAGCCAAATCCCTTTTCTGATTTACTTCCTAGTTTTCCTACTACTACCTCTCCATCTCCGCTGTTGCTTTCCTTTTCCGCCAAAATATTTCTCCTTGTGACCCGTGATGTTGATTGTTGATTTGTTATACTCTTTTGCCGCTTGTCTAGTTAGGTGGTTGGAATCACCTCCTTTCAGTTTAATGAGTGCGTAAGATATGATTTATCTGAACCTCATTGTGAGGATAGATTCCGAGGCGCTGGCGCACAACACAAGTTGGGATGCCGGTCAGCCTTATGAAATACGCCAGCGCACTCTGACCAGGGGTAGGTCAGTTGAGGAAAGGGGCACAGGACAAACTATTTCATCCCAGATTGGGAAATAATCAATAGGGGCCTCTCTGGTTGCAGGGGAATCCACAAGTGTGGATGTGTTTGGTCGCGAACTTAGCCAAAAGACGTAACCGAATCCCAGAGAGGCCCCTGTCAATCAGCAGTATTGCTTTTTCAGAATGCAAGACTGCTGAATAATAATCAGAGCGCCAGCGCAGTTGGAGCGGTTGACTAGACCCTGCACTGACGCCTGTCAGGAAAGTGCTGAAGAGAAGGCATGAAAGCACAATCCTGAAACCCCAGCGATACCGTCGCTTAAACTATGTTAACCCCTAAGGGATTATTTCCGAGACCTCCCTGCCGGCACAGCCTAGGCTCTCAGGAAAAGCTTCCAGCACATTGGAAGGAGAGTAACCAATGCTACTTGGAGAGGAGGTCTCTTGGATGGCAACTGCTGCAGAAGAAGGATGCAGCAGCAGCGAAGAAGCTTAGCAGCTCAGAGGAGACTGCGGCGTCAGCCAACAGAATGATTTCCAATCTATTGCTTACATTCCGCAGTCTCGTGCTGAACCGCCAAGGCAGGTCCAGAGTACGCTGAACAGGATCAGCGTTGTGAAGAGACTAAATTTTGATTTGCTGTTCTCACCAAAAATTCTGCTGCTGGATGCATTTGTTTTCAGGCCCCTCTTCCCCTATCAGGTGAGTAGCAGACTTAAAGAGGGCAGGAGGAGCCTTACCTAAGTGGTTAACATGGCCGGGTACCTCGAATGGTTGAATGACAAACCATTGCAGCACATCTCCCCTATGAGATATACGCAACAAGGACCCTGCAACAGACTGACTGGGACGATGTCTCAGTCCGTGGAGCAGGCAAGACTTATGCTGGCGGATTGTGTTATGCTACCGCAGAGCTGCTTGCCTGACTCCTACAGGTCTACACCTGTTTTTCTCAACTGTAATTTTACAGCGAGTTCTTGAGTCACAGTACTATGTCAGAGTCTTCTTTCTTGCCATGGCCCTCCTTCTGTCAGGTGATTTGTTGATTGATAGTTTTCCTGGAAAAGATCCTACTCAGGTGGTTGTTGGGTGTTGGTTATTTGCCTGTACTTGCCCGCTTGATCTATGATAGTCAGTCTCTGAGATCACCTCAGGTCAGAGACTGTAACTTTCGCTGCCTCTGGTACTTGCCCTTGTCCGAGACACATGAGACCAAGGATAATCTCGTCCCGTTTCCCCATCTACAAAGGAAAGCGAGAGTTTTCCCAGAGGAGCCTGCGATTCTGCTGAATCATGATGCTGGAAATCAGAACCGTTCTATTTTTAATTCATCAGATCCAGTTCCTCCAGAACCTCCGCTACCTTTATCTCCTGATGGTTCAATGTCCTCATCGCTGGTGCAGACTCCGGACATCTTAAGTTTGAGATCATCTAGATTTGAGGCAGCTTTCAAAGCATCCTCCATGCTGATCACCTTATTTCGCCAAAGGCTCAGGAGTGACTGGTCAAAGGTCTGCATGCCATAGACATCTTTCCCTGAGGCAATGGCTTCAATCAGGCGCTTGGTCTGGTCCTTGTCCTCGATGAGTGCCCGGACTCTCTCAGTGGTGACAAGAATCTCTACTGCAGGTATCAGCCCGGATCTGTCAGCCTTCAGGACGAGTCTCTGGCAGATTACTGCTTCAAGGTTGGCTGCAAGCTGAAGCCTGACCTGATTCCTCTGATCATCAGGGAATGTCATGATGATGCGCTCAATGGTCTGGGTCGCGTCCCGGGTGTGGAGCGTAGAGAGAACAAGGTGCCCAGTCTCAGCAGCAGTGAGAGCTGTCTCAATGGTCACATTGTCTCTCATCTCTCCGATAAGGATCACATCAGGGTCCTGGCGAAGAGCTCTTCTTAATGCACTGCTGAAAGATGGAGTGTCAAGTCCGACAGCTCTCTGCCTGATGATGCACTTCTTTGGACGGTGTTTGAACTCAATCGGGTCTTCGATGGTCACTATGTGACGGCTCTGGGTATTGTTGATAATATCAATCATTGCTGCGAGAGTGCTTGACTTACCTGAGCCAGTAGTGCCTGTGACCAGAACTAGTCCCCGCTGTTTCTGGGCTATCTTTCCGATCACAACAGGCAGGTTAAGATCATCAAGTGTGGGTATCTTGTTGGGTATGTGCCTGAAAACCATGCCTATGTTGCCGTCCTCCATGAAGATACTGCCTCTGAACCTGCCAGCTCCTGCGATTCCGAACATGAGATCTAACTCCCCGTCCTTCTCGAATAAGGATTTTTGGGCATTTGTCATGATGCTATATGCCATCACTTTGATAGAGTCACGTGTGAGCCTTTCATCCTTCATTTCGGGAAGAGGATTTAGTTTTTCATTAAGCCTGGTTACTGGAGGTAATCCAACTTGGAGGTGCACATCAGATGCGCCTAAGCGGACTGCCTCAGCAAGTATCTCACGGATATCAACCGCTGGTTTCTTGTCCTCTGACATCTGATGGCCTCCTTTCCTTTTTCTAGTGTCAACAATCTTTTGAGGATACTATTCAGTCTGATTCCTCAAATAGAGTCAAAGCCTCTGGTCAGCTGCCGATGGCAGGTGTTCTCCTGTTCACCTGGTGGCCCATCGGCAGCTGCTTCAGAAACCTCGTCTCTCTGTTATCATCCCTTGCCGCGTGTGAACCTCAGGGTCCTCTGTTCCTGGTCATGACGAGACCTTGTTCTTCCGATTCCCTTAATCCCAGTCCTTAGGGATTGTACAGGGTCGGAGAGTTGGCGGTGACGTTGGCTTCGCTGCTGCTCAGGGCGACGAGCTCGGCGGAGCCGGCGGACAGTTCGATGGCACTGACGTTGTCCTTCATGGACATGGGATGGCCGCGAGAGTTCATGACGTCCTCCTTAGTTAGGGTTGATGCTCAGGTCAAAGACCGCTTCCTGCCTTATCTATTTCCTAACAGCCAGAACATACAGCCCTGCCTAAAGCTGATGTTTTGGCTGGAATGATTGCTGCCAGCAGAGCACAGGTTGCAGGCGTTGGCGCATGAGGCTCTGCTGACAGCCTAAGAGGGTGTAGCCTCGGGTCGTAGTTTAGGGCGCTCTGAGGAATAGCTATCAGGTTGTCAGCTGGCGCTCCCTAGCGGCGGAAAGGGGGGCGGGGTTGATGATGTAATCTTATTTCCTTCTTGACCACCACACCATGATGATGAGTATGCCAAGTGAAGTGATTCCTGCTGGAATTCCGAAGACACAACCCAGGGCTATGAGTCCGACACAAAGCCAGATTGCCTGAGCCAGTCTTATCTCCTTCCTGCTCTTCCAGGGAAGCCTTGCGAAGAACAGGACTATTGTCTCTGTCATCTCAAGGGCCCGGCTCATGTCTCGCTCTTTTTCAAGTCGAGTACCAGAGCTGAAACTACTACCAGCAGCACTATTCCAATACTCATCTGCTCTCTGGGGGTTGCCTCATACAGCTTGATGCAGAGTATTACCAGGATGAAGACAACCACATCGAACCAGAGAACCATGGCCCAGAAGAACAGGTCCTTGCAGCCATTGCGAAAGCAGTCAGCTATCATGGAGGGCATCTGTCCGAGCAGCCAGAAGAACGCTTTGACTTCATCCACCACATAATTCATGCCTCACCTCCTTCTTTTAGATTGTCAGCAAACACCCGGTCGCTCCAGTTTAAGAGTCTCCGAAGCAGCAGATAATACATTCCAAAGAAAACCCCAACACATATCAGATTATAGATAGTATAGAAGATGATAGTTTCTTTGATGGAGTTTCCTTCTTCAAGAAATATGGGAATCTCTTCCATATTTATTAATGCCAACATGACCAGTGTGGATGCGAAGAAGAAGGTTGTCATGTACAGCCTGATGAATCGGTTAAACTTAGGCCATTCAAGTTTCATCCTATTCTCCTTTCTCCAGCAGGCTGGAAACTAACTAATGACCATGGCTTTGAGTTTCTGCAGGATTAACGCCACTCTGTAGAAACTGTTCCAAAGAATTGAGAAGAGCAATATGGCTAAACCGCTAAAGACCGCTACTCTCAACTCCCAAACCAGGAAATGGTCATGGAGTAGAATGTCGCTCTTCATCAGGTCAAATCCGATAGCAATAACCCATGGCAATTCAAAGAGTAAAAAGCCAATGATCATCATGATCTCCTTTGTCTCAGATGAAATGTAAGAGAGTTTAGGCTTGTTCATAACATCTCCTTTCTCCAGCAGGCTGGAAGTGTAACAGGCAGATATTCTGGTTGAAGTTTTCAACTGTTTCTGTATATCTAAAACCGTTTTTCCGGTCGTTTCCGTCGAGAATTCCGAGGAATCCGGCTTGTGGTGGAAAACAATTCATATTACAGAGTATACTAAATGTATATACTCTTCCAAACGAACAAGGCTTCTCACGCGCTGTACTGCTCGTTCTCAAAGGTTTTCCAGGCCCACAATCTGATGTTGATTTCACCTTTGATTTATAGATCATTTCTGAACTTAAATCACTTGGGTTTCGTCAAACAATCAGGGCTGCCAATCTGTCATAGGAAGTATACAATCAAATTTCTTTTCGAAATGAATGGTGTATTCTTCGACAGAGTCCTCTGTTCAAAAATCTGTGTTAACAGTTTTTTGGTTTGTTCTTGCTAATTTATTTATATAAAAAAATATGATATCTGATGTGTGTATCTGATGCGTGATGTGTTTGTGATGTCATTCTGTGATATTGTGTGTGATATTGTGAATATGATTATCCAGCCTGGTTTGTGGCTACTACATTCTGCTTGCCTATGAGGGATGTTCCCTGGTCTGTGACATGCAGCCTCTTTGTCCAGCCGTGCTCGTTCTTGTCCTCTATGACAGAGACAAGCCCCATGTCAACAAGGTCGTTCTTGAGCTTGTTGCCTTTCCTGCCTGATACCTGCAGTGACCTATAGAGCTCTGCTGTAGGAATGCCTGGCTGGCCCTGGAGTATCTGCATCATAAGGATGTGCTCCTGGCTGACCCGAATATCCTTCTTTACCCTCTGGGTAGACTTCTCAAGGGTCTCGTTCTTCTTGAGCTGGCCTTTGTATTTTCTTTTTACATTTGTTAGCGCGACATCTATATCCTGATTATTGTAGCCCTCTTTCTCAAGCCTTGACTTTATTGCATCAAGGCTGAAACCGTTTGTTATCTGCTTGCATGCATAATCATAGAGGAACTCCTGGATGTGGTTCACTAGAACCTTGTTCCAGTTGTACATTCCTTTTGGTTTCTCCTTGTTGGTCAGCCCTTTTAGCTCTGCCTCTTTTATGCCAGGATCAACTCCTATGCTCATCATCATAAGGTCTGTCTTTGCTATCTTTGCCTGCAGTTTATCAGGCCTGCATGAGTCCTCAAAGACCTTGAGCCTCTTGTCATGCTTCATAAGATCCTTCATCTTCTCTTTTATCATGGCATCTGTCACAGCATATTTCTTTGTGTCAATGAAAGGCGCTTTTATCAGGAAAGGGCTGTGGAATCTCTCAGCGAGCTTGACAATAGCGTATCCTACTGGCAGCATCGAGAAATACTTCTTTACCTTAAAATCCCTCATCTGCATTATGCCTGATATTGTGTCAACATCCTGGGGAAGCATCTGCTGGAATGCGACATTGCATGCTGAGTTTCCTGCTACAACATCACTTAGCTTTGAGACGTGCTGGTCAAGGCATATCAGGCTTGTTCCGTACTCCCTGATCTCCCTGTAGATGACATCTGTCACGCTCTCTTTCATGAAAGTTGTCCTGTCCTTCAGGAATATGTTGTGGGCCTCGTCCACAATTATGGCATTCTTGAAGTTCCTTGATTCAAGGGCATTAGCCTTCTTGTACTTGTAGATGTATGTTAAGAGGAACTCGCAGAAGAACTTCTTCTCTGAGTTGTTAAGCGAGTCAAGCTCGAATATGACCTTCTTGTCGAACAGCTCATGCACTGCCATTGAATGCTCTCCCTTGTAGTTGAGGGCATCTCCGAAACCGCCGAATGTGAGTGCGTGCGCTATCCTGATTGCTGAAGTTATCCACTCAGACTCCCTGCCGGTCTTTTTTGAGTGCTCTGATTCCATGTCCTCAAGCCTGTCCTTTATCTGCTTCCAGGTAGGGTAGTTCTCAGAGCCGCCATAGACTCCGAAATCCTTGAATGCCTGGTCAAGTGTCTCAAGCAGGACCTTGTGCACTCCATAGCTTGCGAAGAATGACTCGTTTATTATGTCACAAAGAAGATTTATCCATTCCTTTGGATGCACGCCTTTTGGAGGCTGGTTTATGTTGATCCTGAAAAGGTTGCTCACCTGCTCATGGCCTACTGTGAAAAGAAGTGTCTCTGGATCTATCCTCATCAATGGCCTGAAGCTCCTCTTCCAGTCAAAGACAATGTATGGCTTTTTCTTGAGTATGAGATTGCCGATTATCTGGTAAGCAAAGGTTGTCTTACCTGAGCCGCTCATTCCAGAGACGCATATGTGCCTCTGCCAGTCCTGCTCTCTTAATCCGAATGGATAGAGCTCCTTGTCAGGATAAACTATCTTTCCCAGAGGGTATTCTCCTTTTATGATATCCTGGGTAGGAGGCTCAAGAAGTATCTTGTCTGAGAACATTGAGTTGTTGAGGTACTTGTGGTAGAGCGCTCCGAGAGCCTGCTCTATCTCTCTCTTCTTGTCCATGCTGTCAGCTATAGTATACTTCAGGTAAAGAAGGTCTATCTTCTTGCCGAATACTGGCTTAAGCTTGCTGCAAAGCTCCTCAACTGTCAGGTTTGATCTCATTGTCTGTTGGTTCTTGTTTGTTTAAGCGTTGTTTGTTTAGATTCTTGTTTGTTTAGGTTCTTGTTTTCTGCAGGTTTATGCTTTCTTTGTCAACATCTTTCTGTATGATTGCCATTGATTGTCATTATTGATGGTTCCCATGAAATGGTCCATGGGCATTACATTCTGCTGTCCAGAATGCTGTCAAGCATAGTTGACCTGTTCTCCTTCTCCCTGAATTCCTGAAGATGCTCTCTTAGCTCCTTTTTCAGAAGCGCGACATCTCTCCAGCAGTTGACCTGCTCTTCTATCTTCTTTGCCTCAAGGTCAAGCTGCTTGTTCTTAAGCTTCATCTGCTCTCCTCTGATGAGCTCGCTTCTCCTGTCAACCTCATGAAGCTTGATTATGAAATTATCAGTGTCCATTATTGCCTTGTCGAATTTTTTGACAATCTCATCAGACAGCTGTTTCCTTAGCTTGATGGATTCCTGGATATCTTCGATTGAGGCTTTCAGGGATTCTAATTTCTCAGACTGAAGCATCTCAAAGACCCTATTATCCTCTAGCTTGTTCTGAGCATAGTCCATTATTCTAGTTGCATCATTTGAATTCATTATTGCCCACCCAACTTATTAATATTAAAAAGCTGGAAAACGCGGAAAACCCCAGCAAACCAGCTTTATCTTCAAAACAAAAGAAGAGGTAGTATTTAAATATTTCGTTTTTTTAACCATTAAGGAGTGACAAACCAGAGAGATTTGAGATAGGAGGTTATAGGCTGTAATACCCCCATAAAATGGGTTCTGGTAACCCTGGTGAAAATTTTTGGCTCATCAGCAACTCAGGATTTCTGAGATTTTGGAGCTCAAAAAACCTCCTTATATATGAAAGAAATAGAGGGGGCAATAAAAAGTCAGAACTCCAAAGCTTTGTTTCCCTTGACATCCCATATCTTCCGCCTCTTCCTCTGTTTTTGGGTATGTCTAATAACCAGTTCTTTGGAGCCAGCTAGAACAATAAGGTTAATGCTCTGCATCACCTGGTTTTTTGGAGTCTTTCAGGATGATTGGATAATTTCTGGATTTCTGGCCTGTTTTAGGATCTTCATACATAGATTTCGCAAAAGTTCCGGTGATTACCAAAATCTTTGCTTCTTTTTTTCCAGAACCCAAAACTGTGATCACAGAATCCGCATAGTCATGCTGAGAATTGGATGAAGAAGAAGCAGATTTCCTGCTATTTTTCTTTGCTGTTTTTGATGCTTGACTCTTTGATGCCATTTTATGAACATGGTTTTCCGGCCGGCTTCTCGATGAATTTGGGGTTTTCCAGCAACGGCTCGCTCCGTTGACACGCGAGCTAAGTGGGATTTCGCTTGCGCTCAATCCCACGACCAGATTAAACAAACCCAGTTGTATGCAATCCAATATTGTTGCTGCCTCTTAGTTTAGGCAACAACAATGGCGCAGGCCGACCGGGGGTTGGCCCCTCTGGGGTGGTCGGTAGGACACGGCAAAGCCGTGGCCGTCTGCCGCCATTATTGTTGTTGCTGTTATAAATATAATCTAACCTCATTCTGCTGTCAGGAGGGCGGCGTGCAACAATACATTTATATTAAAATAGCTTATTCAGAAGTTATATCTAAAAAATTCTTCATTCTTGATATGGCATCCTTATCTGGCCTCTGTCAAACATCCTGTTGACAACAGAGTGCAGGTATCCTGACTGGCCACCTATTGGCAGAAACCCAGCAACCTGTATCCTCTTCTCAAGGAAGTCAGGATCTCCAGCCATACCCTTCTGGGCATCCCGGCCATAGCCCAAATTGGTATATACAACTGAGTGTGGGTCACCAAATCTCGGACCCCATGGGAGCTGGCCCGTTGTGAACATAGGGCTTGGCTTGCCGACAACCCTTGCTCCTGACTCACAGGCTTCCATGAACCACTGAGGGTCTCCTGCTCCGAGCAGGCCGTATCTCACAATTTTCATCTGTCCTTCTGTGCTTGCTAGTGTAAGCTCTTCAAGACAGACTGAATTATCATATACTTCGCCAAAAGCATTGCCAGAATCAGCATTGATTGTGAACATTGGAAACATGAGCTCAGCATGGACTCCATTCCTGAGCTTCTCTCTTGGAACCACTTTCTCAGGCTTTGTCTCAAATATATATTTCCCAGGAACAATAAGATCTCTCAGCTTGTACTGGTCGCTCTCAGCTCCGGTACCATCACCCAGCCTAAAACCAATGACTGTTAGTTTGCCTATATCCTGGCCTATACATTTAACAGGAACATCTGTCCTGTAAGAATATGGCTTTTGTTTGCTCACATCCTGAACCTCAGGCACTTCTTCAAACTCAAGACTTCCTGCGCTGAGGTCATGATAGAAGGATAGCATTCTCCTGATATTCTCAGTCATTGCCTGTGTTAGCTCTTTCATGGCAAGAGGAGGCCTGAGGGATTATATAAAGCTTTTTGTTGTGACCACTATATAGTAGATATAAAACGAAAGGTTTATATATAAGTAGTTAATTAAAGATTGGATGGCAATACTAAACTTCTTTGGAAATATAAAAAGAGTCCTCAGGAAGATGAGGAAAGAGATAGCTGAGCTTAGAGCCAGTGTCAATGAATGGATTGTCCACCTTAATTCTGAGAATGATGAGCTTAAGGCCAGAGTAGCTGAGCTTGACAGGAGACTGAGAGAGCTTGAGATGGAAAGAGTGGCCAAGATGATGAAGATTGAGTTATTATGATTTCTGATTTGAGTGATTATGATTTCTGATTACCTCAATCTATTTGTATATAGTTGATCTTTAGTGTTTAGCCCGCATCTTCTTAGCCCAGTACACAAAAGGAGTGTCACAGGCTGCAACTACAATCTTCATCACATAGGATGTAAAGAATATCTGAAGGATTATGCTCCATGAGAACACTCCGACAAATGCTATAAGAGTGAATATCATATTGTCAAGCAGCTGGCTAAGCATTGTTGATGCATTGTTCCTCACCCAAAGGAATCTTCCTTTGAACCTCTTCTTCATCTTAGCAAATATCCATACATCATGGAACTGCGATATGAAATAAGCAGTGAGGCTTGCGAATGCAATCCTAGGAAGAAGACTGAATATAGCTGCCAGATGAGGGCTCAGAAAGTCTGATTCATGCGGAACAAAGAAAAGCGTGAGCTGCATTATAAGAGTCACAGATATAAGCACAAAGAATCCTATCCAGACAGCTCTCTGTGCATCCTTTTTAGAATGAACCTCAGCTAGGATGTCAGTCACAAGGAACAGAGAGCCATACACAATATTGCCCATTGATGTCACAAAGCCGAAGAACTCTATTGTCTTCATGACCTGGATATTGGCGACTATGATTGCGATTGCGACCCAGGCATACAGGCCAGTCTTTCCCCACAAAGTGTAGGCAAGCATGATAAGAAGAAAGCATCCTATCAACAGCTCGAACCATAATATCTCATTGATCATTGCTCACCTGCCATCATACTCAAATCTCATTATCTTTGCGCCTTCCTTGCCAGTTCCAGCAACAACAAGCCTGTCCTGGCTGTCAAAGAGCATAGCTCCTATTGCCATAAAAGGAATATCAAAATGTTCCTTATTGTCATTCTTTATGTCCAGATAATCTATTCCTGCACTGCCTTTTTTCTTAGGAGCCATCAGAGGCCTCTTGAAAGGATCAACAGCAAAAGCAGTTATCTCATGGTCAGGAACAAGTCCCAGAGGAATTACATAAGGGGTTATCTGAGCAAACAACCTCTGATGTGAACCAGGAATGTCCACAAGAGCATACACCTGCTCGTAAGCTGCAATGTCCTTGACACCAGCCATGACTAATTCAACATTCTTGCCATACACCTGTATCAATCTGCCCTGATTATCATCAACAGCTGAATAGCTCTGGTCAACAACATAGACATGATGTTCATTAGGCCTGATCCTCTTAGCATCAATACCAGGATAATCCTTGGCCATGCCTGCTCCTTTTGAATTAAAAGAAGTGAGCCTTGGAATATTATGTGAGTCCCCGATATACAAGGTTCCTCCTTTAAAGCCTATAGATCTTGGGTTAGTATCATCAAACTTATCATTATAAACATTGATAGGGTCAAGCGTGCATGTAACAGCCCTTATCTTCTTTTCTGAACTATCAGAAACCATCCAGATCATGCCATCATGATCAATAGCAATGTCATTTATGGATTCCCAGCCATTGATTACTCTTTCATCAAGTTTCTTAAGCTTAACCATATATAGCACCCAGTAATACTCATGATATATCTGTTTTATATTATATATACTCTAGAACCCCTTTTATAGGGTAAAATATATAAGCATTTAAATATTTTTAGGAAACTAAGGGCTTGATTTTGTATATGTCCTTGTAATTATAATATATCCTAGCTCGGCCTGTTCCTGCAGTAAAACAGACCGGGCCGAGTGAGGCTTCAAGTCCTCTAAGAGCATATAACAGGGACATGCCAACCTCACCTCGCCAGTATCTGGTGTTCAGCCCAATCAGGCGAGGCGAGGAAAAAAGTGCACAATATGAATTTACTTAAAGTGCATAAATTCATCGTTCAGATTCAGAGAATAAACATGGCAACACTAAGATTCAAGGTAGACTCAACAGAGGGGCAGGCCAGGACAGGCACTCTCAGGCTGAAGCATGGCACTGTCAAGACTCCTGAGCTCATGCCTGTTGCGACAAAAGCGACTGTCAAGGCAATCACTTCTGAGGAGCTGAATGACCTTGGCAGCCAGATGATAATAGCAAATACGTACCATCTCATGCTCAAGCCAGGCGCTG
>JAHJCS010000199.1 GCA_018812465.1 Nanobdellota archaeon
CAGATTTTCTGGATGCTAAAAATGCCTCCGGCATTTTTACCAGGGCAAAGCTGAAGGCTTTGACCGTGTATGAGTCCAATGTTGTTGCTGCCGAAAATATTTAATAACTCAATAAAGTCTAACTAAGAAGAAATCAATATGGGCCCGACCAAATGAGCCTTTTAATAAAGCCTCGGGAAAACACATACGACTCCTAGTTGCTGACGCAACCGGAGTCCTATAACAAAAAATAGTTTTTTTATAAGAAAGATAGCCCCGCTCGGATTTGAACCGAGGTCTCAGGATGTTTTCGAAGAGATCATAATTCCTTTGGCTATGGTCCCAGTCACCAAAATCCCGAATGCTTGGCCGCTACACTACGGGGCATTAAAAGACTCTTTTAAAGCCCGGGTTTATAAAATTTGTCGTTGACTTCAGCCGGATTTGAACAAAACAAAAACTATTTATATCACCCCTACTCCTGATTCAATTATGAAAAAAGCAGTGATGATCATTCTTTTGGCAATTCTTGTAATTGGAGTTCTAGGCTGCAAGGGTGAGGATAGCACTGGAGTGGTTATACCTTCAAAGCCTGGATCAACTGGCACAACAGTGCCTGCTGAAACCGAGACTCCATCTGATTCAGGCAGCCAGCCAGCAACTGATTCTGGCACAACAACCACACCTTCAGGCGCAAAGACCAAGATTGATCTGATTGTGGCAGATGCTTATTTTAACCCTGCATTCCCAGCACCAAATGAGGATGTAGAGCTAAAGATGATATTCAAGAACCAGGGTACAGAGGATTCAGGTGTATTTGATTATAACATAAAGATATACAAGGACGGTTCAGTCTGGAAAGAAGAGAAATTCACCACAACATCAGGGCTTGCAAGAGGCGCCCAGGACAAGCTGACCCAAGAGTATACTTTCTCATCAACAGGAACCTATTATGCAGAGATATTTGTTGACCCTAATGACAAGATATCAGAGATTACAGAGACAAATAATTATATGAGATCCAAGTCAGACATGATGGTCAGCACTCCAGTGCAGAAGACAACCTCCACTAATGATGATGACAACACCAACTGATAATCTTATAAACCTTATTTATCATTTTTATTCCTTATTGAAAATTTCGACTTCAGGTCGAAATTTTCAAGACTAAAAATTCGCCTATCTATGTGAGGAGCGAAATACTCCAACCTTTAAGTTGGAGATAGCTCCGAGCGGCGAATTTTTATTATTTATCTAGGTTATTGCCTATATTATTTTATTATCAAAAGATTTAAATACTAATGTTCTTTATATATGTAAAAAAGATGGCGAACGAAGGTGAAGTCAAGACAGATGTAGATAGGCTCATTGACCTGGTCAAGGAAAGCAAGGAAATATCTGTTGAAGAAGTAGCCAAGAAACTTGGCATTCCAGCTTACACAGTAGAAGCGCTTTCTGACCTTCTTGAAGAAGAAGGCATGTTACATATCAAATACAAATTCACTACTCCTTATCTTACTTCTGAGATGCCTTCTGGTCCAAAATCAAAAGCAGTCAAGAAGAGAGAGCAAGAGCTTGTCATAGAAAAAGAACAGGAGAAGATAAAGTTAAAGAAGGCTGCTGAATCAGTCAAAGTAGAGGTCAAGGATCTTGGCAAGAGAGTGATAAAGACCGGGAAAGAGGAAGGCTCTGACAAGAAAACTCTGCAGGCAAAAGAGATAAAACCAGAGACAGAGATGGAAGAGCCAAAAGCAGAGGATGTTAGCTGGCCCACAGCAGGAGAGGGCGAAGATGAAGAAGCAAAAGAAGATGAAGCCCCACCTCTAAGAGTGATTGTGCAGAATCAAGGATCTATTTCTGGACAAAATCCATCTTTAAAACAGCCAAAATCATCCCAATCAGTCACTGAAGCTCCAAAACTAAAGATGCCCAAGGAAAATAAGCCAGTTCCAAAAGCAGAGGAGAAGAAGCCAGAAGATGCACCAAAGATAAGTCCTGAGCCATTGAAGAAGAAAGAGGAGCTTGGAATACCTGAGACAGATGATCTTGATGAACTAATCAAGAGAGCCAATGATTTCATATCAAAAGGAGATTTTGAGGGCGCAAGGCAGGTCTATCTCAGGATAAAGAAGATCAAGAAAGACCTTCCAAAAAAGTTTGTTGA
>JAHJCS010000200.1 GCA_018812465.1 Nanobdellota archaeon
CTGGACTTTGTCGCCTGAATTAGCCATATCTTGTTCTAAACACAATAGATTTATAAAGTTTATTAGGTCTGTAAGGTTAAAAAGAAAATATTTATAAACAACCCTTAAATCAGGGGGTTTTACTTTATAATATAGATAAATAAAATGATTCCAACAAAGATTTTTTTCACAAAAGGTGTAGGGAGACACAGGGAAAAACTGGCTTCTTTTGAGCTTGCTCTTAGAGATGCAGGCATACAGCACCTGAATCTTGTGAATGTTTCTTCAATATTTCCTCCTAACTGCAAGATAATCTCAAGGAAAGAGGGATCCCAGCTGATTAAGCCAGGACAGATAACCTTTGTTGTCATGGCAAGAGCTGAGACCAATGAACCTAACAGGCTTCTTGCTGCTTCAATAGGCCTTGCTCTTCCAGCTGACCCAAATACTTATGGTTATCTCAGTGAGCATCATGGTTTTGGTATGAAAGAGCAGAAATCAGGAGACTATGCAGAGGATCTTGCAGCAGAGATGCTTGCATCAACCCTGGGAGTGGAATTTGATCCTGACAGAAGCTATGATGAGATAAGAGAGACATGGAAGATCTCTGATAAGATTGTCAAGACAAAGAACATTACCCAAAGCGCTGTTGCAGACAAGGACGGCAAATGGACCTCTGTGATCGCAGCAGCAGTATTGGTCTGTGATGAGGATACTTCAAAAGAGAAGCATACTCAAGAACCGAGAGATATCCCTGAGATTGAGACTCCTAATAGCAGTAATAGCAATGGTCATGCCTGATTTTTGCAGAAAATTTTTATAATATAATCAAATTCTTGTGTTTTATGGCAGAAAAAGATGATTCAAAGCATAATCCAGATAATATGAGGACAGAATTGAGGGATGGATATAGTGATGGATTTGTTCCTCTGAATGCTTTGGACCTTAGCAAGATCAACAATTTCTCTGATATGGCAAAAGCAATGAGCTTCACTTCTCTTACAGCCAGAAGGATTGGGGAAGCAACAGATACAATATATAAGATGACAACTAACAAGGATTGCTTCACAATCCTGACATTATCAGGTATAATGACTGTTGCAAAGATGGGCCTGGTCTTATGTGACATGATAGAGAGTGGGATGGTTGATGCTGTTGTCAGCACAGGAGCATTGATGACCCATGGGTTTGTTGAAGGATCAGGAATGGAGCATTTCAAGTATGAATTCGGAATGATGGATGATATGAAGCTTTACCAGGGAGGATACAACCGGGTTTATGACACTCTTGAGCTTGAATCAAATCTTGATAATGCAGAGCTGATAATCAATGAGATGCTTCAGGACCTGGATGCGACAAAACCAACATGCAGCAGAGAGATTCTTGAGAACCTTGGCAAGCATCTTATAAAGAATACAAAAGGAAGAGGTGTTGTAAAGACCGCTTTTCACCACAAAGTGCCGATATATATTCCTGCATTCACAGATTCTGAGATGGGTCTTGATTTCTCTATATATAATAAGAAAAGACTGATGAAAGGCAAACAACCAATACCTTTTGATCCATTCCTAGACCTTGACCATTTCACAGACCTTGTCAAAGACAAGAAAGAAATTGGGATAATCACTATTGGAGGAGGCGTCCCAAGGAACTGGGCTCAACAGATAGGGCCTTATGTTGATGTTATGAACAAGAGACTCAAAAAGAATATGAATACTGTCAGATATAAGTATGGAGTAAGGATATGCCCAGAACCAGTGCATTGGGGGGGCCTTTCAGGATGCACATACTCAGAAGGTGTCAGCTGGGGAAAATTTGTGCCTGAGAGAGAGGGAGGCAAACAGGTAGAGGTTCTAAGCGAGGCAACAGCAGTGCTCCCATTGATAATCAAAGCAGTTCTTGAGAGACTTGAGAAAGACAAAAAATAAGGTAATAAAATGAAATTTCCAGATAATTTTCTAGGCCTTGAACATGATATGGCCAAGTCCTATAAAGACAGCAAAGTTGTGATAATCTCTCTTCCTTATGAAGGCACTGTGAGCTATGGTACAGGAACCTCAAAAGGCCCTGAAGCAATCCTTGAAGCATCAAAACAGGTCGAGATCTATGATGAGGATGTGGAAGATGAGCCATATAAAACAGGGATATGGACAGCAGAGCCCACTGAGCTTGATGCAGACCCTTCAAAGATGGTTGAGCAGGTGTATGCAGAGGCAAAGAAGCATGTGCAGGCAGAAAAATTCCTTGTCAGCCTTGGCGGAGAGCACTCTGTTCCAACAGGGATTGTACGAGCTTACAAAGAGAGATACCAGAATCTGTCTGTCCTGCAGTTTGACGCTCACTCTGACCTTAGGGAGGACTATCAGGATACAAGATTCAGCCATGCTGCAATCATGAGCAGGATCCTTGAGATATGCCCTGCAGTACTGATTGGCATAAGAAGCCTTTCTAAAGGAGAAGCAGAAAGGATAAAAAAGGATAATCTGAATGTTTATTGGGCAAAGGATATGCAGACAAGTGATGCCTGGATGGATGAAGCAATCTCAAAGCTTTCTGATGATGTCTACATAACATTTGACATTGATGCTTTTGACCCTTCAATCATGCCTGCGACAGGAACTCCAGAGCCAGGCGGACTACAATGGTATCCTGTGATAAGATTCTTAAGAAAGCTGTTCAAGGAGAAGAATGTTGTTGGCTTTGATCTTGTTGAGCTTGCTCCGATAAAAGGCAGGCCTGACTGCGATTTCCTTGCAGCAAGGCTTGTGCATAAGATGATTGGGTATAAGTTTAGGGGTTAAACTTTTATACTTGTTCTCTCTGAATTAGAGTATGGCCGGCAAAGAGGAGATTCTTCAAATGATAACCAGAGGGATTGTCATAGAAGAGGAAGCTGTTA
>JAHJCS010000201.1 GCA_018812465.1 Nanobdellota archaeon
TCTTTGTGCATCTTGATGAAGCAGATAATGATAAGCATCTTCTTGAGATCACTCATGAACGGGTCTACAAGCACACAATGAATGCTATTGCTTTGCTGAACGGCAAAGATGCTCTGAGAAACAGTGCAGGCAAGGGAGTAAGGCAGGGTCATGCTGATGCAGGGCCTGTTATTGCAGCATACTAACAAAAGATTTTTATTTAAGAGGTGATGGAGAACAAAATGAACGAGAAAATAGGTATTGTTGTTTCGGATTTCAATGCAGATGTGACACATCTCATGGCAAAGATCGCTGAAGAGCATGCTTCATTCCTTGGAGCAAAAGTCACAAAGACAATCAGGGTTCCAGGAGCATTTGATATGCCTCTTGCGATCAAGATATTGCTTGAGAAGAAGGACATTGATGGTGTAGTGACTCTTGGCGCTGTGATTGAAGGTGACACAGACCATGACAATATTGTAGCAAACAATGCTGCAAGGAAGATGGCTGATCTTTCAGTGCAGTATGGCAAGCCAGTATCTCTTGGAGTCACAGGGCCAAAAATAAGCCATGCAGGAGCTGTTGACAGGATTGATGAGTATTCAAAGAGATCTGTTGAGTCCTGCCTGAAGATGATAAGAAGATTGGCATGATAAAATGAAAAAAGAGGAAAAACATGAAAAATTCATGCAGATGGCTTTAGAATTAGCCAGAAAAGCAGAGGGTCGTACCTCTCCTAATCCATTAGTCGGTTCTGTTATTGTAAAGGATGGAAAGATAATCGGAAAGGGTTTCATTCAGCAGTTGATATGCCTCATGCAGAGATTGCTGCAATGGACTCTGTCAAAGACAAGAATCTTCTGAAAGGCGCTACTGTGTATGTAAATCTTGAACCCTGCTGTCATTATGGGAGGACAGGACCTTGTACAAAAGAGTTGATAGCTGCAGGAATAGGGGAGGTTTATGCTGCAATGCTTGATCCTAATCCCAAGAACAATGGAAGTGGCGCTGAAGAGCTCAGAAAAGCAGGGATCAAGGTCAATATAGGAATCAATAGGGATAAAGCAAAAAAGATGAATGAGGCTTTCTGCAAGTATATAACAACAAAGAAATCATTTGTTATCATGAAGACTGCTATGAGCCTTGATGGCAAGACTGCAACAAAGACTGGCCAGTCAAAATGGATATCCTCTGAACAGAGCAGGAGATATGTCCATGAGCTGAGGCACAAGGTAGATGCAGTCATGGTAGGTATCAATACTGTGTTAAATGACAATCCAAGGCTTACAACCAGGATCAAAAACGGAAAGAACCCTATAAAGATAATTCTGGACAGCAAACTGAGGATACCTCTTGATGCAAGGATATTTGAGCAGGGAGATGTCCTTGTTGCGACAACACCATCTTATGACCGAAAAAAGAAAGTTGCTCTTGAGAAAAAAGGGGTTGGCGTTATTGTTGTGAGAAAGAACACAAAAAGAGTGGATCTTACAGAATTGATGAAAGAGCTTGCTCTGAGAGATATCATACATATCATGATTGAAGGAGGATCAGAAGTGAATGCTTCAGCATTAAAAGCTGGCATAGTGGACAAGATGATATACTTTATATCCCCTAAGATTATCGGAGGAGTGGATGCAAAGCCTGCAATCGGAGGAAGCGGAATAAGATATATGGAAGAAGCGCTCAATCTTAAAGATGTACAGATAAAGCAGTTAGGACCCGACATTGTGATGGAGGGTTACTTATGAATATCAAGAAAGGAGAGGATCTAAGGTTCCCTACTGAGTTCGGAGAATTCAAGCTTATACCTTATCTTGACAAGCTTAATGAGAGATGCCATGTTGCTCTTGTTCTTGGAGATCCTGATGAGAATGCTCTTGTGAGGATACACTCTGAATGCCTGACTGGAGATGCATTGTTCTCTATGAGATGTGACTGCGGAAATCAGATCAAGAAGGCAATGCAGGCAATATCCTCAGAAGGTTCTGGAGTAATAATATATCTAAGGCAGGAAGGAAGAGGGATTGGATTATGGAACAAACTGAAGGCATATTCCTTGCAGGAGAAAGGCCTTGACACAGTAGAGGCAAATCATGAACTAGGATTCAAGGCTGATGAGAGGAACTATGATGTCGCAGTGCATATACTAAAGGACATTGGTTTAAGAAAGATAAGATTATTGACAAATAATCCTGAGAAGATAAAAGGCCTGAATGGATCAATCCAGGTGAGTGAGAGAGTGCCATTGAAGGCTCCACTGAACCCTCATAATGAGAAGTACATGCAGACAAAGAAAGACAAGATGGGGCATGAGGTTTAGAAATATTTAAAAACACAATTCTTTCTTTTTATCATATGGTTATTAAACACATCAAAACAGCAGTTGTCTTTGGTACATTTGACATAATCCATGAAGGCCACTTGAACTTCTTTAAGCAGGCAAAGAAAGCAGCTGGCTCAGGTTCAAGGCTTGTGGTTGTTGTCGCAAGGGATTCTAATGTTATAAAAGAGAAGGGCAGGCCTGCTCATGATGAGAAGACCAGGCTTTCTGCTGTGAAAAAGCTTGATATTGTGGATGAGGCAATGCTTGGAAGCGAGATTATTGATTTCAGCATAATAAACAGCATCAGGCCAGACATCATAGCTCTAGGTTATGACCAGGCTCTTCCACAAGGATTTGATACTTACATAAAAGACAAGAAGATAAATGTTGTCAGGCTAAAACCTTATAATCCTGAGAAGTTCAAGAGCTCTATTTTGAAAAATAATCCAAAGCCCTCTTCCTGAGGCTCTCTGCTACCTGCTTGTTCTTTATGATCACTATCTCTGTCTTTGTCTGGGCGCATAGGACCTTATAGAATTCAGAATAGTCAAGGCTTTTCTCGTCATTCACTGTCTTTGTGAACTCGATGTTCCACTCAAGATGCTTAGGATCCCAGAAATTGTTGATGATATAATCACCAGCAACTATGACCTCACAATTAGATACAATATCCTTCACTCCTAGTTTCACTTTAGCACCTGCCTTTTCCCAGTGACGTTTCATTATCTCATCATATTCTAAATCTTCGCAGGAAGTGGCATACACACCTCTTTTGTTTATTATCTCTTTGAACATCCTGAATTGCTTATGGCTTAATGGAAGGACAGTCCACATAAAATGGAAATTGAATATCACAGGACCTTCATCTTTTTTGAATCTCTTGTTGAAATAATGTGCAAAATCAAGAGCAAAATATCCCATCTCCATATCACTGTTCACAGTGAAGCTCACTGTCTTGTCTGAATCAAGCCTGGAGAATATATCTTTCAGGGAGTCAGGCTCTTTTTCAAGGCTGTTTATGAATTCTCTTGTCTTTGATATCCATTTTGGGTCTATGCTGAATTGGCTGTCTTCGCATCTTAGAACTCCATTCTCCTGCATCTTTTTTAGGGCCTTATGTGCTGCCTGATAACTTATCGGAGCCCCATTCTCCTTTAGCTTGCTGTGGATCTTTTTGGCATTCAAAGCCCCATTCTCATCAAGAATCCTGATTATCCTTATCTTTGTATCATTTCCTTCTGCAATCAAGGGATCAATCTTCATTTTCTGAAATGCCCTAAAGTCTTATTTCTTATGCTCTCAGCAGCCTCTTTGTTCTTCATTATCACAAAGTCTATCTTGACTGGTTTGCAGATCAGCTCATAAAGCTCATTATAATTCAGGTCGCTCTCCTTCTTTATCTGTTTTGTAGAATTGACTGCTTCTTCTAAGTGATCAGGATCCCAATATATATTTATTATATAATCTCCTATGCATATCACATCACAGTTTGACACAGCATCTTTGATGCCTATATCAACCTTGCCTCCTGCATCCTCCCAGTGCCTCTTCATTATCTTGTCATACTCTTTGCCTTCTCTGGCCATTATATAGACTCCATGTCTTTTTATGAGACTTTTAAGTATGACAAATTGTTCGTCACTCAGAGGCAGGATTGTCCACACAAAGTGCATGTTCATTATCAAAGGGCCATTCCCTCCTGTCTCACTGTAATGCTCCATAAAATCAAGGACAAAATAACCCATCTCTGCTTCATTCCTCACATCGAAGCTGACTATCTTATTCTGGTCCAGTTTTGTGAAGACTTCAATCATCTTTGAAGGGGTCTTCTCAAGGTCACTGACAAAATTCTTCATCTTAGACACCCAGGAATCATTGATCAGATATTCCTTGTCTATATAATCAAGAACCTTGTCATCATACATCTTCTTGAGAGCCTTATGGCAGGCCTGGTAAGTTATTGATATAGCAAAATCCTTCTTGAGAAGGTTGAATATCTTCTTTGCATTAAGAGATTTATATCTGTTCAGAATATGTATTATGGCCAGCTTGGTGTTGCTGTCCCCCCCACCCACAAAAGGACTGATTACCATATCCCATATATAATAAACAGGATATATAAACCTTTTGGTTGATTTGTTAGAATGTGTTATAATAATCAGATGACTACTATAAAGTGAATAACAAGAAGAAACATTTATATAATCTTAATCTCTCTTGATCTTTTAGGGGAATATGGAATCTATACAATCCTTGTTGGAGAAACTTACTTTATCACCTGAGAACAGGAAGTCTCTTGCAGATGTAATTGCTAAACAGCTTTCTGAAGCCAAGAGAAGATTGAATAAGATGCTTAACGTGGTTTATGAACTTGATATGGGACTCTTTGATGGGAGATTTAACGCTATAATAAGATATGAAGAAATATTCTTCTATCGGGAGGCTGCATATCTATATGCAGATGCTTCTGTTCTCTTAGATGACAAGGAGGCCTCATTGGTGTTCTGTATTGATAAGATGAAAGATCTGGGAGGGGTTTATGTAGAGGATAATGCAGAGAAGGCATATCATGGTGACACTAAATCTGAATTCTTTATGGGAAAAACATTCCTTGATAGGGTGGTTGAAGAGCATACTGGAAAGACTGCTGAGAAACCGCATATAATCAGGTTAAAAGATGATGAAACGGAAAGTGTGATCTCACATTGTAAACATTTGATGGGAGATGACAGCATCTCCAATATATCAATTGATAGGTATTTCACAAATCCTAACTATTACATAAAATTGTCTGATATACTTAGGTTATGTTTCACTGATCAGGCAAAAAGAGATGAACTAGAGCTCACAAGGATAAAAGATGTTCTGAAAACTCATGATAAGGTAACTTCATTTTTGCAGGAGAAGTCGGAGGATGAAATACTTAGTCTGCCCTTTGCAGTTAGGGTGGCAAAGAGTATGATGGATGATGGAATAATTGAAGAAGGCAAAAGAAATATGGATTTTCAAAGGGAGGTATATAAAGAGCAGATAAAATATTTCTCACATCTGGCAGCCTATTCTATTGATTTGGCAAACTGTATATCCCTGCTTGGACACCTATTCTCTCCTTTTATGAGTGATGAAAAGATCCTTTCAGCAGTAAGACTGGATGATACTAATATAAACGACTTTATGGATGCCTTGAACAAGATAAATCTTGATCGTATACAAGCACATATTCCTGATTACCAGATAAAAAGGGAGATCTCCTCAGGCATATGGGGTGTGGTATTCCAGACTGAGCATGCAGGCCATAATTATGTCCTAAAAGTACCCCGGAGAGATATCGACCTGTCTATCAAAGGGCATAAGAAAATTGTCGATCATTTTGGGCAAGGAAACCTGGATGTTGCTTTGGACAACCTTATGAAGACAGAAGCTGAGGTCACAGCTTTCCTCAGCGACGAAGAGAATGATAA
>JAHJCS010000001.1 GCA_018812465.1 Nanobdellota archaeon
AAAGTGACAAAAAAGTAGGCTGTTTCTGCAGATACTGCACCAAATATGAGTTTATCCAGTAGAAAGAAGAAACCCACTATAACTATCATGGCAGGGGCTCCCCAACCATAAGAATACTGCAAAGACCCGGTCTCAACTGTATTTTCTATAGTTCTTACATCAATTGCAGAATCAAAGTGGAACAGTCCTGCGTTCTTGTAAGCAATATGTAGTCCAAGAGAAAACAGGAATATGATCAATATTATGAACCACTCTTTTTTAATCAATGACCTGATGGATTCAAAATCAATATCCTTATCCATTATCTTTTCTTTTTTTGCCATTAAACACCTATCATTATGGATAAAGAACCCAGGATTATGAGTCCCAAGCCTGCCCACCGTATGATTATTACCTTTTCCTTTAAAAATATTATTGCAAATACTGTAGTTATCAAGTAGCTTAGGCTGACAAGAGGGTACATAAAGCTTATATCAAGCCTGGTCATTGAGAAGAGCCACAGAATTGAGCTAAAACCATAAAATCCTATACCTATTATGATATATTTGTTAGTAAAGACCTTAAAAATGTTCTTTATTACTTGTCTTGCACCTATTATTTTGTTCTTGTTCATACCCAACTTGAGGAATATCTGTCCAAATGAACCTATGAAGATAGACATCAGTACTATCCCTATGGTCTCCATTTTCAGCTTCCCCCTACAAAGAATGATCCTGCAAAAATGAAGCTTACTCCGACCCACCTAAGAATTGTGACTTGCTCATGAAGGAATAACATTGCGAATATTGTTGTAAGTATATATCCTGTTGACAGCAAAGGCAATATGAAGCTCACATCTGCTCTGCTCATTGCACCAAGCCACAATATCAGTGCAAAACCATACATCAAGAGTCCTCCCACCACATATGGATTTGTTCCTATTTGAATGAGATAATATAGATTAAGAAGGGATCCTATCCCTGGGATATCTATCATACTCATTCCGTTCTTCATGAGCACTTGGGCTGTGGATATTATTATTACACTGGCAATCACAAGAAGTATTGTTTTTGTCTTGTCTCCTCTTTCCACCGCTTTGCTTTTCTTGCTCATTTATTCTCCACCAAGAAGTCCCCTATAGCAAGATAATCAAGATGCCCATCTTTGAATGCCCTCACAGCATCAGCAGGGCTCCTCACTATAGGCTCTTCATGTATGTTGAAACTTGTGTTTATCACAGTAGGTATACCTGTTAATCTATAATATTCTTCTATTACCTTATAAAAACTGGGATTGTCCTCCTTTGTCACTAGTTGGGGCCTTGCAGTCCCATCTATATGGACTGCTGCAGGACTGTTCTTCTTCATGAAATCAGTGCAGTCAAATGTTATTGTCATGAATTTTGCAGCAAACTCTGCTCCCTTCAGATTCTTGTAGCATTTCTCTCTCTCCTCATACAGTGTTGCAGGAGCAAATGGCATGAACTCTGTTCTCTTAAGCCTGGTGTTAAGCCAGTTGTTGACATCAGGATCCTTTGCATGATACATTATTGTCCTGTTACCAAGAGCTCTAGGCCCAAACTCCATCCTTCCATTGAATCTTGCCACGACTTTTCCTTCTGTTATCAGTCTGGCAATCTCTTTTTCTATCTCTTTAATCCTGATATATCTCAATCCTGATTTCTTCAGGTCAACTTCTATTTCTTTGTTTGAATACCCTCTTCCAAGATAGACATTTTCAAGCCTTCTTGGTTTGTAGCCTTTTTTCTGCATCTGGACATAGCATGCTCCACCAACACTCAGGCCTCCATCTCCCATCTCAGGGAATATATAGATAGATTTTACTCCTGGAATTTCATGAATCGCCTGATTGAATCTCACATTAGCGAATAGTCCCCCTACCAGAACAATATCACTCATGTTGGTCTTCTTCTGGACAGATGCTACAACATCTCTAATTCCTTCAAGCATATTGTCCTGAAGCCATGCTGCGACATCCTCTCTTGAGTACTTCTTAAGTTTGTTCTTAAGGTCTGAGTCAATATCCAGGCCTTTTTTTCTGTTAAATATCATACTACCCTTCTTTTTCACGAACGGAAATGGTATCTTGACTCTCTTTGCATTTCCATGGGCGCTCAGGCCAGTAATCTTTCCCTCATGTCTGAATGCCTTGAATCCAAGGTATTTTGTTATTGCAGCATAAAAATGACCGAAAGAATCCATTGCTTTTATTGTGTAAATTCTTTTCATGCTTCCTTTCCTGCAGGTGTATACAGCTAGTGAAAGCCCATCACCCCAGCAGTCTGCGCTTACAACAAGAGCATCCTCTTTTCCTGAGTTGTAATATGCTGCAGCAACATGCGAAAGATGATGGTTGATCATGAACAGTGGTTTATGCTTGAGCTCTTTAGGCATGTTCATCCTAAATGCTGGCTTGACAAATGGCAGCTGTATCTTTCCAAGAAATGATTCCGGGTTTATAACTGTCAGTCTCAGTCTGTACTTGACAATATTCGAAAGCCAGTCCATAAATCCTTTTTTCTTCTCTATAAGCACATCTCTTTCTGTCTCTTGTACACCCCTAAATAACCTTGCGAACAATGGGGGTGTGAGCTGGCTTCCTACAACCACAATATCAATATCTTTTGGTCTGGTATTGCTTATCTTAAGTACATCCTTTATTGCTTTATAAGGAAAGCCCCCTTTCATCTTCACTCTGGCAATCCTTTCCTCTGCTGTGGCTGCAATCAGCTTTCCATCCTTGAGGATGCATGCTCCTGCATCATGCTGTCCATCTATTATTCCAAGAATATTCATTAAGGTACCCCAAAATCCTCTGAACAATAACCTATTTATAAACTTTTTTATGCTTTCTTGCGGTTATATAAAAATAATTAGTCCCATATATAATCCTATTGAGCCTTCCTTTTGGATAATCTGATGTTACCCTAAGATCTGAGAAACCATCCATCATTGATTTGATCTTCTTTATGCTGAATCTCTTTCTCACAGGCACATATATATAATCAAGTATGTAATATCTCATTAGAGGGTTAAATCCAAGAATAACCAGAATCTTCTTAATAATCCTGTAAGGCACCCATTTGAGGAGAATGCTTGTAATCTCTATTACATACCTGAGAATTCCTGTTTTTCCGTATAACCCCAAAAGGAGTGTTCCTTCAGGCATTAGCACACGTTTAAGCTCATTGAGAGCTTTTGCAGGATTGTCTGTGTGATGTATCACTCCATTTGATACAACAAATTCAAATTTGTTGTCAGGGAATGGAAGATTAAGCAGAGAGGATTTTTTGAAGATAACTCTTTTCTTTACATTTTTTCTTGCGCTTTCCAGTGCTTTTTTCCCAATATCAACCGAATATACTTCTTTTGCTTTCTCTGACATTATTGAGGTTATTGCTCCCTGGCCACATCCTGCATCAAGGCAAATCTTTCCAGTATATCCTGATTCTGGAATAGTCTTCCTGAGTCTTAATTTATATTTAAGAAAATCCTTTTTTGTGAGGTCATTCCAAAGATCATCATAAAGGTCTGCTGTCCTTTTTTCCACTTTTTCTGTATTCATTATTTCACTATCTTGTCTTTGTTTTTAATATCCTAAGATCCTTCCTGAACCATAAATCAAGCCTTAATCTTGCAACATCCCTTAGATACTGGTATACTGTCTTTATTATGCTCACCCTGCTATCTTTGTCCTCAACCCATTTTATGGGTAACTCATATATTCCATATTTATACTTCTCTGCAAGTGTGAGCAATTCTGTGTCAAAGAACCATTCATTATCCTTGATCAAAGGAACAATCTCTTTTACAGTTTTCTTTGTTACAGCCTTAAAACCGCATTGCGCGTCTGAATAATGTATCCATAACACTATTCTTACAATCTTATTGTATCCTCTTGATAATACTTCCCTGAAGAGACATCTCACTGTGTTTGACTTCTTTGTCAGTCTTGTTCCTGTCGCAACATTGCATCTTTTAGTGAGCATGCCTTTAATCATTTCTGGAAATGCACTGAGCTCTGTTGATAAATCAACATCCATATAACTCATTATATCTGCTTTACTTGAGAGCCACGCTTTTTTGAGAGCCCTTCCCCTTCCTTTTTGGTCAAGATGCACTAGCTCTATATTATTATATTTTTTTGTGATCTGTTTGGCTATCTCAAGAGTGTTGTCTCTTGATGCATTGTTTGCTATGATGATTTTCCATTCATATGCCCTAAAATTCTTTTTCAGGAATGTCCTTAATGTGTCTATAGAACTTTCAAGAATTCTCTGCTCATTATAAACTGGGATTATAACATCCACTTTGATTTTTTTTGTCATCTTATATTATTCCTTTTATTTCTTTTTTCTTATTGATATCTCCCTGACAACCTTTGTCAGGTCCTGGCTCATTGTGTCAAACTTAACATAAAGCCTGAAAACAAGGTAAAACAGCAGTATGATTCCAAGATATACAGCGACATCAATGCCCCTGCCTATATTAAGTATCCTTGCTATTGGATTTGTTATCTGAGGAACAAATAAAATGACTCCTGCAGAGATCCATAATGCACTCCAGAACAAGAGCTCAAGAATGCTTATCTGTTTGTCCTTGAACCTGAAGATTACCCTTGAGAATGCAAATATCACAAATACTAAAACTATTATCTGGAATATTGATATCATATTATCACCTTTGCCTCTTTATGTTTTCTCATTTTTAGATCTTATCTATCTTATATACTTGCTCCATATCAGCCTTGCAGCAATCCTTATGCTGTTCATTGCGCTCTGGCCTTTCTTTATTGAGTAAGATGTGTATGTTATTGTGACAGGAATTTCTGTGTATCTTATCCTTTTCTTCCTTATCTGGTCTATTATCTCTGATGCATGGGCCATCCTGTCCTGGGTTATCTCAATTTTTTTTGCAGCATCTCTTGACAATGCTCTGAAACCATTGTGGGTGACAGTGAGCCATACTCCAG
>JAHJCS010000202.1 GCA_018812465.1 Nanobdellota archaeon
CGTCTGTTATATCCCTTCAAAACAATCCACCGGACACTTTTTTTACAGGAACAAGAGATGGTTTATAAATTTAATGTTTTGCAAAGACAGACAAGAATAATACAAAAAAATTAATAAACCAGTTGAACAAACACCTTTTTATGAGTCTTATAATTGTCTCACTGATGTTCTTTTGGGAGTCCTTCAAGCTCTGGCTTTATAATATCTTTGTGACTCCATTCACAAATCTCCAGGTATTGTGGATACTTATCCCTATCTACCTTGGGATGATCCTGGCAGAGCTTTTCCAGGAGAAAAAAGGGACATCTATGGGCAATGCAATATCCAACTCAGTCATTGTCTTATGGGGAGGCATAGACTTTATGAGAGTTACTATCAATGGTATGGGCTCACAAGCTGCTCAGACAAGCTTCTGGGTCCGCATCCTGATATCAATCATTATCATCACATATGGTATCGGAATAATAGTTGCAGGCATAAAATCTAGCAATATCATCAAGTATACTGGAAGGATAAGAGAAGTGTCTTATTTCATAATAATCTTTGCACCGTTATATTATGCTGGTGCTGTACTCTCATTTAGATATCTTTTTGGCGCCTTACTCTTCTTTGCGCTATTCTATGCTGTGATAGAGGTCCTTGACAAGTTCCTTCCTGATCCTCAAGCATTTGTAAAGGATATAGAAGAAGCGGCTGGACAACCCTCATCCTCCAATCCGTTCAGTGGAGGTAGTGCCTCATGAATATACTGACTTTAGTTACCCATATAACTGTAATACTTGCTTCTGTCTTCTCTTTATTGGTGCTCTTCAGGATAAAAAGCATTGATAATATTACACTAAGGAATTATATGAGCTTGATGTGTTCTGGAATAATACTCTTTACCTCAGCGGAGATATTATTCTGGGTCTTCAAAGAAGCCTTCCCTTCATATGCAGATATCCCTTATGTGGCTGGTACTTTAGTATTCCTTGCAGGCTCCTATCACATCTACTCAAAGCAGGACAAGATTTCCCTATCAATAAAAGAGATAATCCTTTTGATAGGTGTCTTAACAGGCATAGCTGCATTCCTGTTCTGGATGATTTATTATATAATCATTCCTTCTGCTGGAGAAGATGGCCTTCTTACTTCTGTGCTGAACTTCTTCTACCCCCTGGGAAGCGCTGCAATATTTCTCATATCCTATCTCTACCAGACGCATTCAGGCAAGAATCACGGGCCTATCTATTATATCATGTCATCTTTCTTCTTTATCTTTGTAGGTGATATCATGTTCTCTTATACCTCATGGACCGGGAATTATGGCAGGCTAGGGTATGCCCATGATACAATCTATCTTATAGGATACATTTTCATGCTGATAGGTGTGTCACTGGCATATTTTATGATGAGAAACACCAAACAATCCCAGAGAATAAAACAAAAAGTCAGCTAATTTCTAATCTAGGCATCATAAACTTGTGTATTGTCTAAGTATCTTGAATATCTCAAGCACAATCAGGGGTGTAACCAGAATGGATAATGTCATCATATCTAAAGGGATATTTGTCTCAAAATAGAACAGGATTATCATTGTTGGGAATATGGTTGCGCTTGGTGAGCCGATTATGCTTGCTATAAAATTAGGGATCTTTTGTGTTATCACCATGATTATAAGGAATAATCCATATGCAATAAGACCAGCACCCACCCAGAAAGAACTGTCTGAAAAGTTTATTGCCTCAAAAGGGATCAGTTCAAACCCAATAAATCCCAGTGTGATACCTGCGACGTATATGTGCTCTTCGCCCTCTTTCTCCTCTGTTGCCATGAAATAAAGCCATAACAATATCCACTGAATTATAAGTGGGAAGTACAGCCGAGGATGTGTTCTGAAGACTTCCCAAATCATGTCAAATCTTTCCAATAACCTGGAGATAAAAAAAGGTTCCATATTAAAACACATCATATATCAGCAAAGCGACAGTTGTTATGATCATTGATATGAAAGCAAGATCTGCTAATGAATATCCTGAAGTTGAGATCAGAGATATCAGCATTAGGATCATGAAGACAGAACCTATCTGTTTAGCAGAATAATAAGGATTTTTCCTGATTATCGCAAGGTATAAAGATACAAAACAGACAAGGAATGTGACTGCAAGCATGAAATTGGATATACTCTGACCTGCTTCATGCAGCAATCTGACCTTGTTGAAGGTCATCACTGCAACAAGCACACTCAATAATATGCTGAAGAAGAGCTTTCTCCTTA
>JAHJCS010000203.1 GCA_018812465.1 Nanobdellota archaeon
AAAACATTTATAAACAATAATCTATTCAAATAGGTTATGGAATTAATATATTTCATAATTGTATTTGTCATCTTTGCGATAATTTCAGTAATTAGGTTGACTCTTAATTATAGAATATTCAAGCGCGTAAGAGATCATCATAAAAAATTATGGTTTGAAGTGAATCCTTCTGAGATTCCATTGAATATGCTGTTCATCCTAAAGTTTGCAAGATTTGAGCTTAATCACAAGCTGCTTTCAGGAGATATCAAGGACACAAACCTTAAGAGGATGATGGATAACTACAAGAAACTATATATTGCCCATATGATTATATTGATTGCACTTCTTTATGTCTTCTTTAAGGCTGTAGACATCATATAGTCTATATATATATAATACCAGTAACATATCTGGTCTAAACTATCTCAGGATTATTTCTTCACAAGCCTTATCAAAGTTATCTCATTTCTTGAGCCAAGCCTCATATAAGGCCCCCATGTTCCTGTGCCTGGAGAGACATGCAGCCACATTCCGTCCATGTCATACAATCCATGAACATGATTGAACACAAGCCATACAAAGAAGTTGAACGGAAATATCTGGCCATTATGGGTGTGGCCTGAAAGCTGAAGGTCTATTCCTGCTTTCTTTGCAGCATCCATGCTTATCGGCGGATGATACATAAGCACTGCTGGCTTTGACTTGTTGATCTTTAGTCCTGAAAGCACATTTCCTAGATGCGCCCTGTCTTCAGAGAAATCCACTCCCACAACCTGTATTCCATCCCATGAGACAACCTCATTCTTGAGAGGCTGGATCTTGGTGTCATTGAATAGCTCATAGACCTTGTCAACTCCTTCATAGGTCTCATGGTTTCCTGTGACAAAATACACAGGAGCGCGAAGCTTGTTGAACGGGTCAAACATTGATTTGTACAATGGAGCAGATCCATCAACAAGGTCTCCTGTTATCATCACAATATCAGGGTCTATCTCATTGGTCTTCTCTGCCAGGTTCTTCAGGAAACCAGAATTCCTTATTGTGCCGACATGAATGTCAGACATCTGGGCAATGGTCACCTCATTCTCGAGTCCTTCAACAGGAACCACTACCTCATTGACTGTTATTGTGAATGCATTTATTGTGGCGTAAACGCTAAGCACAGCGACAATCCCAAGAATTATGAATCCTGCATAAGGCACTTCATAGAATCTGCTGACAATCTCATACACCATCAATGATATGAACAGGAAGAGCAGGACTCCCATCCAGTAAGTGGCTATTGTGTACAATCCTCTTGTGAAAAGGTTCTGGAATCTCCTCTCAATCATCATTGTCGCAGGAATAGCGATTGTGACAACTGCCAGGATGACATACAACACGCTTCTCTTTATTCCAAGCAGGCCTCCAAGACGAAGGACAGCATAAGAATTGAGCATCAAATAGAGTCCCAGAAAGACTGTTATGAACAGTATGAATTGAATTATTCGGTTCATATCATATACTCTTGAACATTAATATAAAAAGTTTTGGTAGCAATATTTAAATAACCTATCAACATTCTCTCTGTCATGTTGTTCAAATCAATACCTAAACTCATAATCTCTATAATAATTCCTCAGCTAGCAGGCCTGATAGGCTCTATATTCACAACATCAAGCATAAGCTCATGGTATTCTAAGCTCACCAAGCCTTCTTTCAATCCTCCTAACTGGATATTCGGGCCTGTTTGGACAACCTTGTTTGTGCTGATGGGCATATCATTCTACCTTGTCTGGACTTCAGGCAAGAACATAAAACTGGCTGTCACAATATTCATTGTCCAGCTTGTCCTTAACACTCTCTGGTCAATACTTTTCTTTGGCATGCAGAATCCATTCGCAGCATTCATCGAGCTGATATTCCTATGGATAGCCATACTGGCAACAATAATAATCTTTTACAGGATAAGCCCTACAGCAGCATACCTTCTTGTCCCATATCTTTTATGGGTCAGCTTTGCAGGCATCCTTAACTACTCAATCTACAGCCTGAATTAGATATGCTGGATCTGTTGGGCCGGTCATCCTGACCAAATTTATAGGCTAGATTTATATATTCCTGTATTCTTCTTGTAATCATGAAAAAGAGCGTGTTTATCGCATTGAATATATTATTTGGCTTCATCTTCATGCCAATGCTTTTCTTTATCTTCTTTGCGCTTGGTTCACGAGGAGAAAAGCCTTATGAGCCATTCATCAGAGGAACCAGTGATATGATCCTATCCTATGTCCAGACTTACTGGTTTGTGATACCTCTTTTTTTCATTGGAATCTATCTGCTCAACAATTCATTGTACAAGACTAATCATGACTCAAGCAGCAATCTATCTCCATCCGGTGTTCAGAGAAGCCAGCTGCACAACATCAGGGCACTCCTGAATTATGCTTTTCCTGCAATCCTTCTTATCTATTGTTCTATGGTCTATCTTGTGATCAACTGCAGTTCATTCTTCTGTTTTTTTGGAAGCCTGTGGGGCATTGTGATATTGATTATTGTATCCACAACAATAGCTGGTTTATGGCCAGAGAAAGAACCAGTCAAGGACCAGAGCTCAGGTGATATTGGGTTTTCTGAAGATGAGGAATCTGAAGATGATAGTTCTGAGGGTATATCTTTTGAGGAGAGGCTGAAGACTGCAAAAAGAAGGAAGAGACTGTGATTCTGGCTGTATAATCTGATTATTTAACCAATTCTATGTCTGAATCCATTAGAATCATACAAAGGTATATAAATAACCTAGTGTAACCCCCAAAAAATGAAGAAACTCTTATATGCCCTTATGCTGGCTTGTGCCGGCTGCGGAGCAGAACCAAGCTTTGAATCAACCCAGCCTAAGGCCAGGATTGAGGCAGTATCTGAACAGCCAAAGATAGCTGCACCCATGGCTTCTTCTGCATCAGAGCCTCCAAGGAAGTTTAGGACTCCTGACAATAAAGCGCCTATATTATATAATGCTGAAGCAGGCAGACCTCTATACATCAATCTCTCAAATCACTTCACCAATGGAACATACCATTCAACAATCGGAACTGTCGCAGGCAGCATGCTTGTGATAAACAGCCCTGAACCTGGCAGGATAACAGGCGAAGTGTTCGCATGCATTGATGATTGTGTATCACAGACAGCAGTGATCAATGTCAGAGAGCCTTACAAGAATCTTTACCTGATATTTCCTTTCTCACACATCACATCTTATGAGAACCAGGACATAGCTATCCCTGATTTCAGGAGCCACTTCAGCAAGTCATCACTTGATTACTCTGTCAGCGGATTTGAGAATATTGCAGCAGTCATCGGAAAGCAGGACATCAAACTTATACCTCCCAAGTACTGGAATGGAAAAGACAGAGGATTCATCACAGCATGCGACGAAGAGAAATGCATAACAGCACCGATCAAGGTCAAGGTCAGGGATGTCAATCATCCTCCCACAACAAAGAAGAGGTTCTGGGCAGTGGGCATAGAGAACACGCCTGTTGTGCTGAAGAACATATCAAGATATTTCAAGGACCCTGACAAAGACAAGCTGTCATTCAATGTCGGAGGATTCTCATCAGTCAGCGCATTCTACTTTGATGATTCCATAATGGTAAGCCCTCCTCAGGACTGGGCTGGAAAGGATGAAGGGATTGTGAAAGCATGCGATCCAGGAGGAATGTGCGTCACAGCTCCAGTTATAGTGAGATACAGGACACTTGAGGACGCATTCTCAAGCCAGAGGCTTATTTTATACTCCTCAGAAGAAGGCAGCTACCTTGATGGATTCATCCAGACCAGTGACCTGTTCGGAGAGAACCCTCAATGCTCACTTCTGAACCATGATGGCCTTGCATCACTTATGATCTACTCAGACTGCACAATAACTTCAAGAGAACCTGTCAGCTATGGTTCTTCAGGCCAGTATCTTATCGAAGCAAGAGTCGCCACAGACAAGATGTCATATGACTTCAGGCTGCTGCTGAAAGTGGATAAGAAGAACAGGCAGCCTGAGATAACAGATGTCATAGCAGAAGGGAATCAGATAGATGTCATTGCGCAGGATCCAGACAATGACGAGCTGTCATGCACATCAGTCTCAGCACCATCTAATCTGACGCAGTCAGGCTGCACATTCTACAGCGAACAGCTGGAAAGCGGAACCTACGAGTTCAAAGTGACTGACGGCGAGCTTGAGGATTCTTATGTGATAGAACTTTGATGATGGATCATACTGTGTTATTCATCCTAGCCTATTATGTTTTATTATTATGCTCCTGTCTGAATTCATTATTGTGCATTTTTTCCTCGCCTCGCCGATGACACTCTGCAACTCGAACTGGCGAGGTGAAGTTTCTTCTGGAGGCAGCAACAACGGATGAGTATTGAGTGCAGGAGCGTGTTATGCTACCCTAGGAAGCGAGCTAAGTGGGGAACAGGAAATTTGTGATTTCCTTAGTTCAAAAATGACTTTTTGAACCATTCGCTTTGCTCAGCCCCATGACCAACAATATTCGTACCACCAAGCGCAGCGAGTGTGGTACTTGATGGAGGGATCCAGTATCAAAAACACATAGCGTTTTTGGATATCCAAAAATGCCTTTGGCATTTTTGATAGAACAAGACCCTTGGTACTGAATCCATTGTTGTTGCCGACATTAATCAGAAAGTATATTTCTTATATCCCCTGTGAATCCATAGCTTTATATACAACCTTTCTGCGAATCCAGAACCACACTAAAAAAGGTGCAGTGATGACTCTGATAGAGAGGATAAAGAAACTATTCACAAAAGACAGCAAGGCTTACCATGACTACGAGCATGATGAGTATGACATGGACAGGCACACGCCTGAATGGTGACTGGAATTCTGAGAATAAATAAGAATAAGTTTTCTTTTGATTCAGATCTCAGGCTCTTACTCCAAGATCCTCAAGTCTTTCTGCATATTCAGGTCCGAGCTTCTTGTATGCTGCTTCTTGGACCTCAGAAAGAAGATCTCTTGTCTTCATGCATGCCTTGCGGACTTTTGGATCAGCAGAATCAATTATAGCTATTGCATTTTTCACTTGAGCTCCAAGTTCTATTGGATCCCCTCTCTGGCTGATGCTGGCTGGGATGACTACACCTGGCCTGTAATCCCTGACACCTGTCTCGCATGGGAAATCATATCTTGATCTTGGATTGAATGGTATAATCTCTCCAAAAACATTGAGATAAGCAATAGTCGGGATATTAGTATTTATCAATGGAGGAAATTCATATATCTCATCCTGACTCATCTCTCTTTCAAGATCCAGAACACCTTGACCTGACATCTCAACCACACTATATTATATATAATAAGCGTAAGGGGTAATCTTATTTAAATCTTTCATTAGTACCATTAGGTGATTAAAGTATCTTTATCAGGCTCAAGAGCCTGTCTGAAGCAAACCTTTATATATCTAAATGTTATACCAAGTGTATGGCAAAGAAGAAGGGTGAGTCAAAGAAACATTCTCATGAAGATGATGAGGATATTGAGGACTCAGATGATTCTGAAGATGATTACAAAGAAACAGGCGCTAAGCCAAAGCACAAAGCTAATCCTTTCCATGAGCCAGACAGAGCAGGACT
>JAHJCS010000204.1 GCA_018812465.1 Nanobdellota archaeon
AGAAGACCCTTCCAACAATAAGGTATCTTCTTGACAGGGGATCAAAGCAGATAGTTCTCATGAGCCATCTTGGCAGGCCAAAGGGCGAAGTTGTTGACAATCTCAAGATGGATAAGGTAGCTGATAGGCTTGCAGAGCTTCTTGGCCAGCCAATACTCAAACTCAATGACTGCATTGATGAGTCTGCTCCTGAAGATGAGAAGATTGTCCTGCTTGAGAACCTAAGATTCCACAAGGCAGAGACAGAGAACAATGATGCTTTTGCCAAGGCCCTTGCAGAATATGGTGATGTTTATGTGAATGATGCTTTTGGCTCATGCCACAGAGCGCATGCTTCTGTTGATGCTGTCACAAGATTCCTGCCAAGCTGCGCTGGGCTGCTTTTAGAAGAAGAGATTATGCATCTTAACTCTGCGCTCAATCCAAAAAGGCCTGCATGTGCAATACTTGGTTTTGCAAAGATATCCTCAAAAGTTGAAGTGATGAAACAGCTGCTTGAGAAGCTTGACTTTGTGCTTCTTGGAGGAGCTGTTGTGTTCACTTTCTTAAAATCAAAAGGTTTTGAAGTAGGCAAGAGCCTTGTTGAAGAGGACAGCCTGACAACTGCAAGAGATATCCTTTCAGAATATGAGGACAAGATAATAATGCCGACTGATTTTGTGGTTGCTGACAAGATGGAGCAGGGAGCCCAGACAAAGACAGTAGGTATAGCAGATATCCCTATAGATATGATGGGCCTTGATATTGGGCCTGAATCAGTCGCGTTCTTTATAGAGAAGCTCACTCAGGCAAAGACAGTTGTGTGGAACGGGCCTCTGGGGGTCTTTGAGATTGATGATTTTGCCAATGGAACAAGGGAGATCGCTGATTTCCTTGCAGACTCAGACAAGACAGTGATTATTGGAGGAGGAGAGACAGCACAGATGATAAGGAAATTTGGGCTTGAAGACAAGGTGACATGGGTCTCAACAGGAGGCGGAGCATCAATAGAGTTCCTTGAGGGAAAAGAGCTTCCTGGTATAAGAGCATTGGAAGAAAATGCTGATAACTTTTAGGATATAGAAAAGTTTTTATATTCTTTTATTATACCTACTTTGATATGGTAAACAATATTGCAGAGAAGCTTGATAAAGAGTTCAAGGACCATGACCTGATCTCTAGGACACTTGATGCCTTGCGTGAGCCTACTGATTTCCAGCCCAAGAAGATATATCTCAGGGATATCAGACCTAGATTGAATGATATGAAACCTTTAGGTGTTGATGAGAAAGGCCCTTTTATTTATAGAGGCACTTATAATAGCGACGGCGATCTTGAGTATAAGATGCTTGATGATATCTCATGGAGACATAAAAGTTTCTCGCTCAGGCAAGAGGTTTTTAGGATATCCGGCAAATCAAGGTATTCTTTCAGGCTGGATGACCCTTCTGGACCTGAATATCCAGACGGCACCTGGATACCATTTGCTACAGTAAAAAGAAAAGAAAGGCTTATCAGAAGAGACCAGTATGAAGTGCATGTAGAGATACTGCCATGCATGATTCCTGATGCTCTCAAGGCTCTTGCACAGTATGCGCAGGACAGCTTGCTGATAAATGGGCCTCAGTTCAGTGATTATACCTCAGGAAGAGAGATGGCTGAGATAAAAGCAATACAGAAAGAGCTTTATGCTGTTCATAACCAAGCAATCATAGAAAGAAGGGATAAAAGAGTTGAGGAAAGAGAAGCAGAAAGAAGAGAATCGCACGCAAGACAAGATGTCGCATGAATAAGGTTATTCTATCTTTTTTCTATAGGTATATACTTTGCATCAAGAGGCCTGACTTCCTCAATATAGACTCCTTTTGGCCTCAATAACTTGTTGTTTGCCCTCTGCTCAAGGATATGCGCTGTCCAGCCAGCAATCCTTGCCATTGCAAACAATGGTGTGAAGAGATGCTCAGGTATTCCCATCCTTGAGTATAATATGCCTGAGTAAAGATCAACATTCGCGCTAAGTCCTTTCTCTTTCTTCATAGTCTCATCAATTGTATTGGCTAGGATATACATCTCATCATCCTTTCCAAGAATCTCTTCTATCTTCTTCTTAAGTATCCTTGCCCTGGGATCTCCTCCAGTGTAGACCCTATGGCCAATGCCCATAATCTTCTTTTTCTGGCTGAGCTGTCCAAGCACCCATTCTCTCACATCTTTCTTGAGGTCTTTTGATGAGCTGAACTTCTTCATCAATTCACCCATCATCTTGATTGCCTCTTCATTAGCTCCGCCGTGCAGAGGGCCTTTCAGCGCTCCGATAGCTGCAGTGACTGCAGAGTAAAGGTCAGAATCAGTTGAAACAACCAGCCTTGCTGTGAAAGTGGATGCATTCATGCCATGTTCTGCCATGATTATCATCAGAACATCAAGAAGTCTTGTATCCTTTTCTGAGGGCTTTTTTCCATTGAGCATGTAAAGGAAAGCCTCTGCTGTGCCCATAGCAGAATCTGGCTCAAAAGGGATAAGGCCTTTTCTCATCCTCTCTGCTGAAGATATTAAGGAAGGAAACTTGGATATGATATCCAGTGCGCGCCTTATGTCAGATTCAGGTGACCTTTTTTTCTCAGAATCAGATGCAGAAAGAGAGGATACTGCTGTCCTAAGCAAAGCCATTGGCTCGTCATGCTTCATTGATCTTATTATACTCAGAGTCTCAGCAGAGAGCTTCCTGTTTCCTGAGAGTATCTTCCTGAAAGAATCAAGCTCTGTTTGGTCTGGCAGCCTGTCATTCAGAAGAAGGAAGCAAACTTCCTCGAAAGTTGACTTGTCTGCAAGCTCTTCAATGCTGTATCCTTCATAGTACAGCCTCCCATCTCCACTGCCATCAACCTTTGATTTTATAGTGATAATAGCTTTTGTGTCTGCCAGCCCATGATCAACTAGCTCAAGTTGATGCTTGTCAAACACATATGCCATAAGACGCCTCTGTAAATCGTTTAGATTATGTTATGAAACTAAAATCTTCTAGTAAGAAAGCTCATGCCGATTATCAGCAGGAGTATGCCTATTGCAGCCTTTGCGAAACTTAGTATGAAATCAATAGAAAGAACTACTCCGACAACAATAAGTACTATGCCAATCAGGGTATTAAGCAGGTTTTTGCGCATTTTCATTGTGCCACCTTATCTTCAATTTTAATGAAAGCAGATCATTGACCTCATCTTCTATGCCAGAAAGAGTCTGGCTGAGATCAGTCTTATCCATCTGCTTTTTTAGCTTCTCAATAGTATTATGCGACCTCTCAAGCTGACTGTTCAGGTGAGTGAGCTTATAATTGAGCTCGTTTAGCTTCTGGCTAGCTGTGTTGATGTTCTCTCTTCTCTTCAGCTTACCCAGAGAATCCACAAGCTCGTAATGCTTCTGGCTGTACTGCCTGAGTCTCTCTCTGGTGATAAGGTTGAGGGCTTCAAGAGTCCTCTCTTTTTTCTTGTCCTTCAGCTCAAGCTGGTCCTGGACAACAGAATCTCTCATCCTACCAAGGACATCGACAATCAGGAGGTTCTCATCCCTCATCAGGGCCTTGATGAATGATTCAAGGTATGCTTTGAGTATGTCATCTCCGTCAAAAGCTATCTTAGAGTATTTCTTCATGGATTTCTCTATTGGAGAGAAGAGTGATATAAGATCCATCTCATTTGTCTTGAGCTCCTTCTCAACCTTCTTCTTCTCAGCATCTATCTCCTGCAGATCCCTGAAATCCCTGCTTTGATGCAGTTTCTCTATCTTGTCTTCAGTGTCTCTCTTCATGGCATTGATAGAGCTGTAATTGGTCTTCTCTTCCTCAATCAGGTCTGATGCCTTCTTCCTCATCTCAAGGAAATCCTGGACCTCACTGATCTTCTCGCTCACACTGTTGACTTTCTTGTAGTCATTGTCAAGAAGGCTTCTTGATATCGCATCAATCCTTTTTATGTACTGGGCTATTGATCCTGACTCATCCTTGAAGAATTCCTGGAGCACATAATAGCTCCTTGAAGATGTCTTAGTGAAATAATTCAGGTTATCCTCAAACCTTGATAAATATTCTGTGATATGGCCCATGTTCACTGCAGTTGGAGTCTTGATCTGGTCAAGGAAAAGGCTGACAGATTTTATGTATGCATCCCTGTTTCCTTCCATTATCTGGATTGCACGCTCAGGGATCTTGTCATTACTGAGCCTTGCTGCCTCAAGGGATGCTGAACACTCTCTTGCTCTTTCTATGCTAACCTTGATCTCTCTTAACTTGGCCTGGATATCATCCTTGATATTCTCAAGCAGAGGCTCTGTCCTCTCATCAAACCACTGAGAAAGCTTTGACAACTCAACGTATACTGTCTCAATCTCTTTCTCTTTCCTGAATAATGAGCTTATCCACCCCATAAAGCTCTATATTATATAGGGGATTTATATTGTTTTTGCTTTGGTAAACTATATAAACCTATAAGGGATAATGCAGGCTATGAAACACAGACATTCAAGAAAACCTTCTGAGCATGTGAATATTGCCAGGAACAGGATAAAAGAGCTGTTCAGGCAGGCTGATCTTGCTGCAAAAGACAGGATGGACCTTGCGAACAGGTATGTGACCCTGGCCAGGAAGATAAGCATGAAGTATAAGGTCAAGATACCTCCTGAGCTGAGAAGGAAGTTCTGCAGGCACTGCTATAAATACATGCTGCCAGGCAAGACATCAAGGGTGAGGATAGCAAAACAGAGAGTGATATATTACTGCCTGAACTGCAGGAAGTTCATGAGATTTGTGAT
>JAHJCS010000205.1 GCA_018812465.1 Nanobdellota archaeon
CACAAAGTCCTTTTCTGGGTTGAGCTTGAAATAATCAGATCTCTCTGCAAAATCTTTCCACAATGTTATCAGCCCATTCTTATCCAAGCTTCATCACCATCCTTGCTTCTTTCTCTGGAACTTCTATGTAAGCGTTCTTTGCATGGCATGTCGGGCACTCAGCAGGCCCTGCTATACCATAATGTATATCAGCGCATACATTGCATCTGAAGAATCTCTTTTCAGCCATATTATCCCTTTATTCAGGTTTACTTGCTTCTCCAGAGACCATGGACATTGCATAGTTCCCTAGCTCTGAGGTCTTTTGTGTCCGCAAGGCAGCAGAACTCAGCAACTGGCTGCTGGCCTGGCTTAAGCCTCTTGCCCATGACAACATCCCCTTTCTTGTTTATCAGCTGGATGAGCCCGATATAGTGCTTGTCTTCCATTGGATGAGGCACTGAACCTACTTTTACTCTTATTCCACCTTCAAACTTCTCAATTACAGGAACATGTTTCTCCTTGCCTTCACTCTCCTGGGTCTTCTCTACCTGTATTATCATCTCTTTTCCGCAGCATACCAGTGTGCCTTCATGCGCTTCAATCACAGACACCACATTTCCGCACACACTGCATTTGTAAATCGCATCCTGTTCAGCCATTCTTATTACCTCCTTTAACTTTTTACCTGAAACCTAATATAATACATAGTCTACTTAAGTTTTTTTCTCATTTCAGCCTCTGTTCTGAGAGCTGAAGGTGGTCTGTTTCTATCTCTACCAGAGCATTGAAGATCTGCTTGAGCCTGGGATTATCTGATTCTCCTGCTGCTTTGCTGTAGAATTCTATTGCTCTTGTCTCTCTTGCATGCGAGTCCTCAAGATTCTCCTTATTGCTGACATGGCAGGCATCATCTGCTGAAGGATTCTTGTCAAGCTTGAGTATCTTTCTCCATATGCTTGCATGCTCTGCTTCCACCTTTCCTAATGCCTTGAATAACAGCTTGCCTTCTGTGTCATCTGTCTTTCCAGCAGCGCAGAAATAGAATGCTGCATTGCTGACCTCTACTTTTATAGCATGCTCTGCATTTGCCTTGTCCTTTGCGCTGAGCTTGACATCAAAATCAGCCTTTGCATCCTTTGCTTCTTTTATATACTTTGTATGCGCTCCGCAGAAAGGGCAGTTTGTAGGCGGTCTCTCGCCAACATAAGGATCACCGCAGATCTCGCATCTCCATAATTTTACCATATTATCACCTTATTATTTATTTGTAATATCATCATCTGCAATATCCTCAAATGAATCCATCAAAGGCATTCTGGTTCATAATATTCTCTTGGATGCTTGCATGAAGGGCATTTCTCTGGAGGTTCTACTCCCACATGGATAAAACCGCATTTGCTGCATTTCCATCTTATTGGAGCATCTCTCTTGAATACTGTGCCATTCTCAACCATCTCAAGTAGCTTTTTGTACCTGTCCCTGTGCTGCTCTTCAACCCTTGCAATCATCTTGAAAAGGATGGCAGCTTCTTTATTTCCTTCTTCTTCTGCCTGTTTTGCGAACTCAGGATACATCTTGACTGTCTCGTAATCCTCTCCTTCAATAGCCTCTTTGAGGTTCTTCTTGGTGTCACCTATTCCCTTGAGAAGCTTGAACTCATCCTTTGCATGCTGTTTCTCATTCAATGCAGTCTCTTCAAATATCCTGGCAATGTAATGATATCCTTCATTCCTGGCTACTTTCGCAAAATAGTCATACTTGTTCCTTGCCTGGCTCTCGCCTGCAAACGCAGTCTTAAGATTCTCTTCTGTTTTTGTCATACTATCCCCCTTATCATTTCTTTCTACATTATATATAGTTACAAGTGTTATTCACTTGTCCTATTTAATTATTGTGATAATAACCTGATCAAAAATAAAATAAAGAAAAAAAGGTTTATTGATACTATAATATCATTTCTTTTTCTTCTTCGCAGTCGGTCCGCAGCATCCGCATGACATGTTTCCACCTCCTTGATTCCTTACCTTCTTTTAGTTGTCCATGTTTTCCTTGAGCAGATCATG
>JAHJCS010000206.1 GCA_018812465.1 Nanobdellota archaeon
AGATATGACAAACTTATCAAAGAACCCTGCTCTGCCCAGAAGAATAGGAAAATCATAATTCCCCAGTATAACCTTTACAGGTATCTGCATATTGTAATGCTCATGGCCCTTTTCTACAATAATGTTTACTTTTGTCTCAACAGAATCAACTTTGCCGCCTATACCCTACGAAGGAGTTCTTTTGCCGCTGAGATCTAATCCCAGAATATCAGCAAGATCCTTGGGCATGGCTGATATATCTGCACCAGAATCCAACAAAGCCGTTGTTTCAAAGTTCTCTTTTTCGCTCAGCAGTATGGGTATGGAGGGTGTCTTTACCTCTGTCCCATCAGGTCTTTTAACAGTCTTGTATCTAAAGGTAATTGTCATTTTATAACTAGAATATCATGGTCTCCTTGTCAGGAACCTTGGTCAGAAGAGGCCTCTCTGCAGGACATTTCTTTTTAGCTTCCTTGAACACTTTCTTGACATTCTCTCCATGAGAGACTATTTTCTGATTGCAGATTGCCACCCACTGGCCAACATATTTATTGATATTTGTCTTCATATAGAACTGGTAGTTCTTGTCCATCAGACTCACCTTCTTGTTTATTGGTAAGGGAGAGTATTTATAAATCTTTCGCATGGATTTCCGTAGCGTTTCCGGCAATAGATTTAAAAACAAAGCATCTATAAACAATCAGATATGCTGAAAGCAATAACATTTGACCTGGATAATACATTAATTGATTTCATGTCTTTTAAGAAGAAGGCAACTTATTCTGCTGCTGATGCAATGGTCAAGGCTGGGTTTAGGGGGAATATCAAGAAAGAATTGTTTGAATTCTATCTTTCACATGGAATAGAGAGTGAGGATGCTTTCCAGAAGTTTCTTCATAAGAAAGGAGTTAAGTCTGACAGGATACTTGCTGCTGGGCTGAATGCTTATTTGAAGGTAAAGTATAAGAATCTGAAGCCTTATCCTAAAGTTAAATCTGTTTTGAAAAGATTGAAAGCAAAAGGATTGAAGCTGGCTGTGATCACTGATGCTCCCAGGCTGAAAGCTTACATGCGACTGGATGAGATGGGAATTGCTGATTATTTTGATGTTGTAGTCGGACTGGAAGATACAGGCAGGGTGAAGCCTTCAAGATTGCCATTCAAGAAAGCATTGAAAGAGCTTGGAGTGAAAGCTGATGAAGCAATGCATGTTGGTGACTGGCGGGAGAGAGATATTTTAGGTGCTAAGAGAGTTGGCATGAAGACATGCGTTGCTAGGTATGGTAAGAATAAGTTAGGGAGGAAGGTTTGGGCGGATTGCTATTTGGATGGGGTTGGGGATATCCTTAAGGCTTTATGATTAACCAGATATGGTTAATGTTAACCAAAAAAGCAGGTAAGAACCAAAACATTTATATATCCGTGTAATATTATTGTTACATATGTCACAAAATAATTACAATATAAGGATTGTTGAATCCCTATTAAGGTCAGAGAATCATATAAGGGGTCTTGCCAAAGAACTAAATACCAGCCAGACTACTATAGCCAGGAAAGCCATGGAGCTGCATAAGAGCAACATTGTCGATTTTAGGCATGAAGGCAAGAATAAGATTGTATTCCTCAGGAAGACATTGGAAGCAAAACAATATGCATACCATGTTGAAACAGAGAATCTCATTGAGACATTGAAAAAATACCCTAGCTTGAGGGGCATAATCGAGCAGATCAAGAAGGATGACAGGATAAGCCTTGCAGTTTTATTTGGCTCTTATGCCAAGGGGAAAGCCAAGAAAGAGAGCGACATAGATATCTACATAGACACAGATGACAGGAAGCTGAAGGAGAATGTTGAATCTATTAATTCTAAGATAAGTGCAAAGATAGGCAGATATGACAAAGAAAGCCTGCTGATAAAAGAGATAGAGAAGAGCCATGTCATAATAAAAGGCATGGAGAGGTTCTATGAAAAGAATAAATTTTTTGATTAAACTGTGGAAAGAAGGGAAGATAGAAGCAGTAGAACCCAGTGATGAGATCAAAAATGCTTATATCCAGAGGTCTGATGAATCACTTTCCTCTGCAAAGGCCTTGTTCAAGATAGGAAACCTCAAGGATGCTGTCGCATTGGCATATTATTCTATGTATCACCGCCTTCTTGCAGCACTCTTCAGAATAGGCATAAAGTGCGAGAATCATGCTGCTTCGATAATCCTGCTGAAGGAGGTATTCGGGGCAGACAACAGCATGATATCAAAGGCAAAATCAGAGAGGGTTGACAAGCAGTATTACGTGGATTTTTCTGTGAATCTTAAAGAGGCAGAAGAGTCTATAAGGATTGCTGAGGAATTCATCGCTGAGATGGATGATATCATTGCAGCATTGACAGAAGATAGAGTAAAAGAATGCCATGGGAAAGCAGTCTCTCTTTTCAGTGAGTGAAGAGCATAAATGACATAACTTGATAATTACAGCAGCAATAAACAAAGGAGAAAGGTCTGGGCTGATGAGTATATTAATAAAGTCGAAGATATTATAATTATTATAAAATAAAATGGTAACCACAGCACAATTGATCAAGAAACTCAAAGAATCTAATATATATGCAGAGTGTTCTTGTGGTGAAGAATTCAAATTATCTGAAGCTATTCTCTTTGATGGTACCAAGCCTTTTCCAGCTAAAGCTTTAGAGATACAAAAAGGGTTTAAAGAAATGCTCAAGCAAAGAGATAAAGAGCTGAAGAAAAGAAAGAAACTGGTCACTGAAAAGGCATTTATAACAACAAAATCAGTCAATATAGGAAAGAATCTTGAAAAAGTACTGCCTACAATGAAAGACTTCAAGCTGGAACTTCCTGACTGCAGGTTTTTGGCAGATCCTATTGATCTTATAACATTCAATGGCTTTTCCAAAAACAAAGTAGAATCCATAAGCTTTATTGAAGTGAAAAGCGGTGCTGCTACATTGAACAAACGCCAGAAATCTATTAAAGATGCTATTGAAGATAAAAAAATGTCTTATAAGGTGTTCAGATGACTGAATTGTTTAAAGAATTCCAGGAATTCAGGAAAATACTTTGTGTATGCCCTTGCTGTGGTGATTTGGTGAGAGTTTCAGATCTGCATCTAAAGGTTAAAGGTCCTGCTGCAAAGACATGGCTGGATGAATATGATAAAAAGAGCCAAGCCATGGACAAGAAAGAGGAGAGATTTGATGAATTGGAAGTGAAGTTAAGGGAAAAAGCGCGTGAAAAAGGAAGAAAAGAAGCTCAGAAAGTATTCAACAAAGCAATATCACCTGCTTTCAAGGCTTTGAAATATGATCCATTTGATGTCAAGCCAATACTGAATCCAGTTGATTTTGTGGTATTCAAAGGCATGGACAAGAAAGAATCAGTGAGTGATATAGTCATGCTGTCCAAGATATGCAAGAATTCAATTTTGAACACAATAAGAAAACAAGTGAAGGATGCAATCACCAACAAGAAGTATGAATGGCAAGTAGCCAGGATTGATGAGAAAGGGAAGATTAGGGTGGAGTGATGGTTGGTTGATGTGGGGAGAATAAGCTTGGAAGGATGGTTTGGGTGGATGAGTATGTTGATGGGGTTGGGGGGGTTTGGATGGCATAAGAAACAAACAAAAACTACTGACTGCATAAGCTCAATAATTGATCTGCTTCTTCCATAGCATTATCTTTATCA
>JAHJCS010000207.1 GCA_018812465.1 Nanobdellota archaeon
ATTTTTATTGCTCTTTACTCTTTAACCTATCTTTTGGTTAATTTTTTTCTTTCTGTTGATAAAGTTAAAGCCGTTTTCTTACCAGTAATGGCAGCTTTAATGCAGGTAGTGTTAATTCACTTTTTTCACCAATCTTTAATTGAAACACAACGGATCAGCCGGATGTAGCTAATAAACAGGTTGTTTTCTATTTACAGTAAACCGATTATAATCTTAATTGCCTTTTTGATATTCTTTCATCAGAATTTTTTGAGCTTCTCCCACGGCTATAACAGGAGTAATTTCCATTACATCAGCATAATATTCTTTATGCTTAAGATATGGATCATTCCATGAAGTCAGAAGCAGAACAATACATTTATGCTCTTTTGTTTCATCTTCTTTTGTCTCAATTTTGATGTTTTTATAGCTAAGATCATAAGCATCCCATTCATTTCTAATGCCTTTATCAATATTTAATGCTTTAGCTACAATGAATTCAGCTAAACGTCCTCTTGTGGCATTGCTCATAAGATCTGAGACACTCCACTGCCAGAATTCAAATAGATTGAACTGGTCCTTAGATTTATAAGTGAATTTCTCATTTCCACTCTTTCTGGATAATTCTGTCATAAATATAGTTTATCTTAAGATAATAAAAGGTTTTCGGGTGTTCCCTGAAGAAAGCACTGGACAGTGGATATGGCTCCTTCTGCGCCCGGAAACTCTCCGGAAAAGATGGAAGAAATCCGATAATTAGTCCATAAAGTTTATATATCACCTCATCCCATTTCTATATATGGAAAAAATAAGGGTGGTGGAGCTATTCGCAGGTGTCGGAGGTTTCAGGATAGGCCTTTCTAAGGCTTCCAAAAGATTTGATGTTGTCTGGAGCAACCAATGGGAGCCTGCTACAAAGAGCCAAGATGCTTCTGATATCTATGTGAAAAGATTCGGTGATAATAATCATTCTAATGAGGATATTGATAGGGTTCATATTGAAGATATCCCAAAACACAATCTACTGGTTGGCGGATTTCCTTGTCAGGATTATTCAGTCGCTAAAAGCCTCAGCCAATCAAAAGGCATAATTGGGAAAAAAGGAGTATTATGGTGGAATATCCATAAGATTCTGAGGTATTCAGAGCACAGACCTGAATTTGTTCTTCTGGAGAATGTAGACAGATTGCTTGTCTCTCCAGCAAGCCAGAGAGGAAGGGATTTTGCCATAATACTGGCATCTTTATCTGATCTAGGATATATTGTTGAATGGAGAATCATAAACGCTGCAGACTATGGCATGCCTCAGAGGAGGAGAAGGATATTCATTATGGGTTATAAAAAAAGCACATCCTTGCATAAGAAGATAAGGTCTTCTGATCCTAAAGAATGGCTGTTGAGTTCAGGCACATTAGCCAAGGCTTTCAAGATAGATATGAAAAAAGCATCTGATGTTGATGTGTTTGAGATTGAGGGAGGATTAGATAAGATAACCAAGACTTTCAACAAGAAAGGTGGTTCAAGTCCATTCCAGAACTCAGGAATCATCATAGACAGGAAAGTGTTGACCTCTAAAGCCTATCCTTCATATGATGGGAAGAAAGTTGTCCTGAAAGACATCCTGCTCCATGAGAAAGAGGTCCCTGAAGAGTTCTTCATCAATGGTGATATGAAACAATGGAGATATCTTAAAGGAGCCAAAAGAGAGAAGAGGTTCAATAAGACTGGCAACTTCCACTATTCCTACAATGAGGGCTCTATGATATTCCCTGATTCTTTAGATGCTCCTTCCAGGACAATAGTGACTGGTGAGGGTGGTTCTTCACCTTCTAGATTCAAGCATGTGGTAAAGACAAAAAGCGGAAGGTTCAGGAGACTGACTCCTGTTGAGCTTGAGAGACTCAACATGTTCCCTGACAATCATACTGAGGGATGTTCTGATATCAGAAGAGCATTTTTCATGGGCAATGCTTTGGTCACAGGTGTTGTAGAACAGATAGGGAAATCACTTGTCTCTCAATTGAATAGATGATCTGGTCACAGTGAATACTTTCTCTGCCAACTCAATGAGCTTCTCTTTCCTTATCACTATGTTTATCGGTTTCTCTGAAAGATGCCCTGTAAAATATAGATAGAAACCATCAAATCTGCCTTTCATATGCGCACCATATACAGATTCCTTCCTCAATCCAGGACATATCAATTTAGCTTCATCTGGAGTCATGCCTTGTTTTGCTAGGTAGACTATTATATCCTCTCTTTTGATCAATATGCATTCCAATCTCTCTATATCATCCTTAGTGAAATCCTTTTCCTTGTCTGCGAATATCCATATCAGAAGATAGTACTGTGTCTCATATGAATGATTAAAGAGCCATCCAGGCGCAATAAATCCTCCTGGTGTCATGAATTCCAGCTCAAAAGCGAATGTGGGCAGGTCTTTATTGACATAATGTCCCTGTGATTTCTCATCGACTATGATTCCTTTTAGATTGCTCCAAGAGAACTTGACATCCTTACCTTTCAGTTGGTCCTCTTTTGAAGTGAACCTCTTGAAATCTCTTATATCTTCTGAATTATAGAAATTATTGTCAAGGAAGTCTGCGACCGCTTTCTCTGCTTCAGAATCAGATACCCTCAAGGTTGAATCAGACATTCTTTATTACTCCTCTGTTGGTGTTGCCTTCTTTAACTTTTTCAATCCTGAAACTATCTGGAGGCAGAAGACCTATCAATACCAATGGAACTGTCAACAGATTGTTCATGGGCTTCAGATATCTTATCGCCTTATCATAAGATCCTACAGCACCATCAAAAGCCCCAGCAGCCTTCATCTCATCTGTGACCAGTATTATGACACCAATCTTTGTCTGGATCGCTTTTCTCACATGGTTAAGTTCACTTGCCAATATAGGTTTTGTGAGGTTCCATGCCAGAGCCTCCCCATGATTGAAAGAGACCTCTACAGATATGTCTTCCTTTGCGAAATCAAGCCGCCATACAGTCTCCCGCTTATTGGAATAGATC
>JAHJCS010000208.1 GCA_018812465.1 Nanobdellota archaeon
CTTCCTGGATTGCTCTTGACAAAACTTATAGCATCATCAAAAGACTTAAAATCCCTGTATGGGATTATATTTATGCCGAATTTCTTCAGCTCTTCCTGGCCAAATGCACGGTCATCCTCAAGCCTGTCTGTGTAAGGCGAGCCTCCCACAACAAGTTTGCCCATATCCCTCAGTTTCTTTGCTATTGTTCCCTGGCCCAGCACATCATCAAATACAATGATATCAGCCCAGTCAACTTCATCTTCCCATTTCTCAACCTTTGGGACAAAGCCGTCTGCCACATCCTTCAGCTCAGGATTCCTGATATGATATTTTGCTTCATGGCCTTGCTTTAGAATTATCCATGCTATATCACTTATAAGCGCATCCCATGAGATGAATAAGAATTTCTTTGGATTTAATGTTTTTTCGTTATTCATATTGATCATGTAAACCAGGACATAACATTAATCGCAGTGTTAAGTATTCCCATCTTTATTGTTGAGGTGAATCTTTGTGTATCATATTTTATCTCTCCATTCTCAAGAGCCTTTTCCACCTCATCAACAGGGCTCTCTGATTCATATATCTTCTTGATTGTGTTCTCTGTGATCTCAACATTCATAGTTGGTTCTTCAAATGACCCTTGGTGAGCGTCTTTAAGATTGCCATTCTCTGTCTCAATAGCAATATCCACCATAGAACCATCCATCCTTATTATCTTTGCATTGACCATCTCATCCCCAAACATAATCTTAAGCCATCCTGGCATCTCACCTGAGGTCTTGCCAAATAGCGACATCAGGTCATTAGGATTCTCCAGATACTCGTTCATTATCTCAGGAGTGTACACAACATTTCCTGTGGGTGATACCGGATGTATTGACTTGTCCATTGTTTGTATAATAAATAACATTCCTAATGTGATTCCCACAGCTAAAACTATATATAGAACATATTTGCTGTCTATTCCCTTATACTCTTTTACTTCATCATGGAGCTCTTTGAGCTCTTCCTTTTTATCCATAATGGTTTGGATAAAGTATTGATATATAAATTTGGTGGTTTTTATGGGATTCAATGAAAAAGTGTTGGCATTGACCAGAAAGATACCTAAAAGCAGGGTAACCACTTATAAGCTGATTGCAAAGAAGCTGAATACCAAGGCTTACAGGGCAGTTGGCAATGCGCTGAACAGGAACCCTCATGGCTTTCTTTCTGGAGGAAATGTTCCATGCCACCGGGTTGTCAGAAGTGACGGTACTGTTGGAGGGTTTGCGCATGGAACTCCCAAGAAGATATCTATGCTTAAGAAAGAAGGTGTAAGAATAAAGAACAACAAGGTAGATTTAAGATCTGTCTACCTGTTCTAGAGTGAATAACCTGCTCTCCCTTTTGAATTTATTAGAATTTATATCATTATACACAGAGACTGCTTTATTATAATCAAATCTGGTATTTTTAATTCCCTCATCTATTATCTGGCCAAGATATTCAGAGAACATAAGGCCTACACCTCTATGATTCCCTCTGTCATCAGCATACCTGTCAGCAGTTATCATCAAAGTGATAACAGCAGTCATAGGATTCTTAGGCTTCAGTTGAAGCCAATATTCCATACTGAACAAGAATTGATCAGTCAGCCCATATCTGGCCAGTGACTCTGTCATCTTATGGAATATTCTCTCCCTGAAATCCTTACCATTCCTTTCCAGGCCACGGTCTACATATATGAGGTATTTTGTGTCAGGATCATCTGCTCTCCTCAATGGTGCTTGACTATCTGATGACTGGACTTTGTTCTTCCTACCTTGTCTTCTTTTCTTGATGATCTCCCCAATTGACAGCACATCAACCGGAGGATCATAATAATCTCCTGTTCTTGAATTTATCATTGTATCCAGCCCTTCAACAACAAAATATGCTGGATCCTTAGAGCCCTCAAAGAAACATAATATCCCTGCAAGTTTTGATTCAAGGCTCTTCTGTACAGCCTCTGAATTTATCTCTTCACAAAGATCTCTGCACTTGCTTAATGGGTTATAGAAAAATAAATTTCCGACTCTGATTCTGCCGCACATTGCTAACTCTAAGTTATCACCTGAGCTAACCTCAAACTCCAGGGCCTTTGGAAAGTCGGTTTCGCTGAATTCGTGTGTCGCTACTGGGCCTCTCAACAGAGCTTCTTTTATCACTATAGGAATTCGCAGTTTTGGGGTTGTATATAAAGATTGCTTTTTATGAAGAATCAGTCAGTC
>JAHJCS010000209.1 GCA_018812465.1 Nanobdellota archaeon
AACAGATGGGGTATGCTGTCTTAAGAGGGATTGAAGAGCATCATGAGAACTGGGATGGAACTGGATATCCTTTTGGATACAAAAGGGATGAGATAAGCAAAGCTGCTCAGGTAATCAGGATAGCAGATTCAATGGAATCAGGAACTTCCATTATCAGGGCTGCAATGTACAATGGGAGAGCAAAGAACCAGTCTGATATCATGCAGGATATTTCAAGCAAGTCAGGAACTTGGTACAGCCCTTATTTTGTCAGAGTGCTTCAGAGGGGATTTGATCAGTATATGATTGAACAGAGGAAGATTGGGGCTATCCTTGGAGAGGCTCCTGGCAGTCAAGGTCCAAAAGGGCCAATATATCATGCTTAACCACGGGGGTGGTTAGAAGATGCAGGCTGCCTGCTTGTTGGGGGGCAGGCAGCGGCATTTTTATTTTTTTATTGCATCAACATGCCTCATAAGAAATTAATCACAAAATCAAATCACAAAATCAAGTCATGGAATCACATCATGTTCAGTGAGCCAGGCAAGAAGGCCTTTTTCATCACCTCGGTGCCTTTTTGCTGGTTCATTATTTTTACTTTTTCAGCTAAGGCTAAATCAGGTGATGGAAAACAGAAGGGGATAAATATGAAATTCAATTACATGAAGATAAGGAACAATGTATTTTTCTGGAAGCAGATTGAAAAAAGAGGTGACCTCATATTCATGCGGGCAAAGGTCAGACCTTTCATATCCATCAGGATGTCCTCTCCAATATCTTTAGGCGGGGGGTCATGATGGAGAATCAGGCAGGCCAGCTGGGGATAGACGGATTTGATGTTCTTCTCATGGAAGTGCCTGCCATGATTGCTGCTGAGGATAATTCTCCTGATAACTATCATGCAGACCTTGTCAGGAGATGCTCTGCTTCAGCAGAGAAGATGAATCTTACTAATACTGAGATCAGAGTGCTTGAGATAGCTGCAAGAGTATTGGGTAATCCATCATACTATGATTCTATGAGCCAGCAGATGATTGCTGTGAGAGCAGGACTGAGCAAGGAAGCAGGATATTTTGTGGACCATACCCTCGCAGAAGTAGCTAATGGTAATCTTGACAATCTTCCCCATTCTATATCAGGCATCATAAAAAGAGAGGCTCTTAGCATTTCCCATCAGGGAGCTCCATGCAATAAAGATGCATATCACCTATATCTTATGTGATCAGTCATTATATCTACACCTTTTCTCATATTCTTAGGTTTTAATATACTCTGATATACTCAATATACGGAAAAACGATAGTTTTATAAATAAGTTTTGCATAATTTCTGCATGGCCTTTTTACAGGTTCTTTTTTGGGGGGGTTAGTTCAGAGATGCAGAAAGGCCAAAAGAAAGCAAAATGGATCCAACACCCCAAGCACCTAATGCGCTTCATCGCAATCCCGATGCAGATCTGGGATTCCTTGTAGAGATTGCTATAACTGGCGCAGAGACTGATGGGTTTCTTAGTGATGTGACAATAAACGGCAGAGGGAATACCCTTGTAGAATACGCCAAGATTATGGTAGAAGAGCCTATCAGAGGACTTATCTATACTGGAATTGATGATGCAGAAGGAACATTCGGCTACTCAATTGATAAAGGGGCAAGCCTCATACCAGTTGTAGTTGATCTCGCATCTTTAGGTGATTCATTCAGATGCCAGATGCACCTTAATCTGGATGGCCTTAAAGGAGCAGGTGGTGATGATTCAAGGCTCGCAGTTGATTCTGTCGCAAGTTATGGAGCTGACTTATTCACAGATTTTATCGGAGGAATCCATTATATTCCTCCTGGAGTTGTATTCAAGCATAATATCTCTCAGTCATTAAAGCAGGTCATCATACAGAACAGCAGGACAGATGGTCAAGAGGAAAATCATGATCCTGAGCTTCTTGTGATGTGTGTCAGCAATGATGATCGGCTTTTTTTTGCAGCATATAATCCAAAAGAGATTCCTAATGCCAGAAGGACGGACTTTGAGCCTAAAGATCTTTTTAGTCTATATTCATCCTCTTATAAGCTTCCAGAAGGCGCAAAATCATTCTCATTTGAGAGGTATATAGATAAGGATTCTACAAAGCCTGTGGATCTGAACTTAGGCACTATTGCTTCCAGTCTCAGGAGCCTGTATCTGTGTTCTATGGAGGCTGATTTCTACAGCAATAAAGGCTTGTATAGGGAGGCTTCAGCCACTCTGGATCGCTGGCTTGAGGAGCTGAATGAGAAAAGGAGCACTCTTGGATCGCAGTTCTCATCTCAGACAATGGGGGCAATGATCATGTTGGATCATCGTATCACCAGATTGAGGAACACTTATGCTTCTATAGCTCTGTTTGAGGAAGCTGGTGTGAGGCCAGAAGTCCTGGAGTGGCATAAAGAAATGCTTGAAAAAAAGGTTATGGAGATACCTCGTTTCTTAAAGCGCACCTATTCTTCTCTGGGTCTGAAGTTTGATGAACCTGCTTCAAACCTAGAATATGCATTCAACTCCTTAAATCATTGGCAGAAGGGCAGGCCAGCTCTTCCTGAAGGCTGTAGTTTCATAGAGATTGAGCAGTATACTGACTGATTCTATATCTTTTATTGAAAATTTCGACTTAAGGGAGAAATTTTCTAGGGGGTTTAATACCCCGACCTTCAGGTCGAAATGGTGAAAATCAAAGATTTTCAGCATGCCAAAAATTGCTTTGCAATTTTTGAGCATTTTCAAGACTAAAAATTCGCCTA
>JAHJCS010000210.1 GCA_018812465.1 Nanobdellota archaeon
CTATTCTTGTGGTTCATGGGAATCAGGATACTCAAGTTGTAAAAGTGATTATAATGTATGTATTGCCCAAGGAAAGAAATGCTGTAAGCCAAGTACCACTACAGTTACTGGCTCTTCTGAACCTCTTATCTCAGGTAATCTAAATTCAGTTACAGGCCTGTCTGCTGCTGATACCTGCACTGACAATCCAGGCTTCTCATGCACTGCAACACCACCAGCAAGCGGCTGCAAAGGCAAGCTTAACTGCGCTTCAGGCCAGCAGTGCTGCCCTACAACAAGCTCATCACCAAATATAGTGCCTCCTGACCAGTGCAGCTGGCTGGATATAACCAATGCCCAGTATGCTTCAGACGGCGACTATTTTGAGATAGATGTGAAAGGGGTGAAGGTAAAAGTCCAGAGAAGCCAGACTGGCGTAAATAAGTTTTATGCAATAGACTTCACTCCTCCTCAGACAACCCCTGGAAACTGTGAGGCAGAGACCTTAGAGCAATGGACCCTCCAGTATGGTCTGTTCAAATGCAGGAGGATTGATGAGACAAAACCTTACAGCTACTCTAACTGCCAGCAGAACATAATCAATGACCAGGTTGAGAGATTCCAGGGCAGGCCTCAGGCAGGATCTATACCTTTCACAATGTCCTGCAGCAGATCCACTACCTCAACATCATCTTCAAGCGCTTCAATCTGCTTCAACAATGTCCTGGCAAGATCACCATGCACATGCGGTGACCAACAGATAAAAGAGAGTGATGTGGGCAAGAAGTTCTGCTACAAAGATTTCACAAACAACAAGGCAATAGTACTTGACTACCAGTCCTGTGTAGCTGACCAGAAAGTCACTCAGGATAATCCTAATGCCAAATACATAGAGATAGATGACGGCTCAGGCAACAAGAGGCTTTGGTGCGGATGCAGCCCTATAACTGCATCAATGGTTGACTGCACTAATCAGGCCTGCAAACTCACTGATCAGGGCAATTATGCCTGTGTGGCTGTCGCTTAGGTGATAGGTGTTATATGATGAGATTCTTGAGAATGCTAAGGCAATCTTACAAAGACATGAAGGACCATAAGTTCATTGCAAAGACAGCGCTGTCTGATCTTTCTTTCTTCATCGCTTTCTCTCTTGCATTCACATGGTTCTTCAACAGAGTAGCTCCTCTGCTTGAGAGCATAAACCAGCTTGTTATGCAGATGGGATCAAGCATACCTCTTGACAATTCTCTGCCTGACCAGCAGGCTTTCTCTTCTATATCATCACATTACCAGGAGATATCCAGTATGTCAATGACTTTATTCAGCTATCTTATGCTTCTTGCGTTCTGCACTTTTGCGCTCTGGTGTATATTCCAGGGAACAAGCTGGTGGATAACCCATCAGAAGATGAAGAACAAGGTGTCATGGTGCAGGTTCCAGCAGAGGTTCAGCATTGTGAGCCTGATCTATCTCTTCCTGCTCATGCTGTTTGTGTTCATAATCATGCAAGTATCAAGGGTGACTACATTCGGAGGAGTTGAGCTCATTGAGCCGTCAATGCTTGCCTATATTGTGCTGTTCTCATGGTATGTCCTGCTTTACTTCTCTTCTTTTTCCTATGCAGTGGCTCACAAGGACTTGAGGCATATAATCCAGTCAGTGTATAATCTCAGTATCAAGAAAGCTGCTGTCACAGTGCCTGTGTTCTTGTTCATCACAATAAAGATGATCGCAGTCTACTACATCCTGAGGATAATATCTTATCTGGCAGGGTTTGACATATTCTGGACAGTGATACTTGGATGTGTGTTCTTTATACCTCTGTTTGCATGGGCGAGGATGTTTATATGTCTTGTAGTTGATAAACCAAAGAAATGATGATTATTCCAGATTTATATCATATAATTTAAAGAATTTTTTATTCTTCAGATCCAGAATCTTTCTTTCTTTTGAATCCATGCTTACTGATTTTATCATCTGGAATAAGATTATGGTGAAATCCAGAGACTGTAGCTGCAAGAGCTCCTGCTGATTTACCTGCAATCACATCAACTTGCTCAAGACCTTTTTCTTTTGCAATCACTTGAGTTGATTTATACCAATGATTATGGTCTTTTTGATCCACATACTTGCTTGTCACTGTCCTAAACTGGCCTACCATATATGCCTGTTTGTAAGAGTCACTGCTGGCTTTGATTGTAGACTCTGCTTCTGTTTTTGTCTTTCCCAGAATATCCTCCAGCATACCCTCAATACTTATACGATTTCCTTTTGGATCTGTGCCTGCAATAGCATTGAATTCAGCTACTTTGTGCTCAAATATCTCATGAGGTTGTTTCTTGAATTTCTCAAGCTCTTTTATCTTTTCCTTGTAAATCTCAAATCCTTCTTCTCCATAATAATGCTTAAGGACTTCATCAATATATTCTGAGACTATTCCCATAGCCTCTTCTTTATCTTCTAACACATCACCTTTTCCAGTCTTTGCTTTTGCAAGTCTCTGAAGCGCTTTATTCTTTGCACCTGGAAAGAATTTCTTCATACCATCATCGTGATGGCCATCAAATATATAATCAACACCATTGCCAAACTTCATCTGGTGTTGTTTTGTAGGATCATTAAGCTCAAGATAACATGCTTTCTTGTTGACAAAGTTCTCAAGATCTCCTGGTTTTAAATCTAGTTCACTCTGAATAGCTGTGGTTAAATCCGATGCTGTCTTGTAGATTTTATCATACTCTGCGTTTTCTGCCATTTTATTGTCCTGGTATATCTTGTATAAATCCTAAATCAATCAATAATATTCTATTTCAATGTTTCTTTAATATAAATCTTTCGCTTTTCTGGAGTGATAATAACCCTGCAAACAGATTTTACAGCCAGCTTATACAGATATTCTCTGGTATGACTTTTATGTCACACTCATATGTTCTTAATCTCAAGAGTATTTAAATATGATTTTGCCTTATTCTATATAACAATGACTCAACTGAGTCTCTTATATATGAAAGTAAATATAATAAGAACCTAATAAACAACAAATAAACCCTATGAGGTGCTTTAATGGCAAAGAAGAATGAACCATCATATAAACCAAGTGAATCAAAAGATCCGGAAAAAAAGGCTGAAAAAGCCTTAGAAACCAGCCAAAAGCAGGAGTCAGATGCTGCAGACCAGGCTGAGCTTGACAAGAAGCTTCCAAAAGAGGTCCAGGAGAAGCTCAAGAAGATAAAGGCAAAGCTTGATGATTTTCAGAAGCAGATTGTGAAGAAATTTGACAAGTACATAATGGGAGTCGCTCTTCTTCCTCCGCCAAAGCCAAAGCAGGGCGAACCAGAGATAGATAAGAACCAGATAAATGTGCTTGTGCTGGTTGATGATTCTGACAGCAAGAAGATGTCCAAGATGGAGCTCAAGCAGAAGCTCACAGTGATAATCCAGAAGATGGCAGAGGACATTGACAAGAACCTTGTTCCTCAGACACTTATTCTATCAGAATTGTGGCAGTCATGCTATGACGCAAAGTATGACCTATTGCAGGTCATCGCAATGTCAGCTCCTATATTTGACACAGGAATGCTTGCTGCAATCAAGATAGCAGAGATCCATAAGACAATGGTCCTCAAGAAATTCGAGAAATACATTGTCAGCTATGTGCTCGCAGGAAGCCTTGTCCAGGGAAGAGCCACAAAGACATCAGACATCGATGTGTTTGTTGTCATTGATGACACTGATGTAAAGAGGATGACCAGAGCAGAGCTAAAAGACAAGCTGAGAGCAATCATAATCGGAATGGGTGTTGAAGCAGGAGAGATAACCGGCATCAAGAACAAGATAAACATCCAGGTCTACATACTGACTGATTTCTGGGACAGCATAAAGGAAGCCAACCCAATAATATTCACTTTCCTAAGGGACGGCGTGCCTTTCTATGACAGAGGAATATTCATGCCATGGAAGCAGCTGCTCAGGATGGGAAAAGTCAAGCCGTCAATGGAAGCAATCGAGATGTACATGAGCTCAGGAGAGCAGATGCTCCAGAGAGTGGGCCTTAAGCTCAAGGATGTCGCAGTAGAAGACATGTTCTATGCTCTTCTCACTCCATCACAGGCAGCTCTCATGCTTTATGGAGTTCCGCCTCCAACACCAAAAGAGACTCCTGACCTTATGAGGGATATCTTTGTCAAGAAAGAGAAGCTACTCGAGGATAAGTTTGTGAATACTCTTGAGAAAGTCATCAAGATAAGAAAGGATGTCGAGCATGGTCTGAAAAAGACTGTGAGCGGTAAAGAGGTCGACGAACTGCTCGATGCATCTGACAAGTTCCTCAAGAGGATAAAAAAGCTCTTCAGCCAGATAGAGAAGATGAAGGAAGAGGAGTCAATGCTCAGCATATACGATACTGTCGTGACTGTGGTGAGGGACATACTCAAGATGGAGAATATTGAGCGTGTGAAATCAGACGATATCATAGACATATTTGAGAAAGAGCTTGTCCATGCAGGAAAGATTCCTGAGAAATCATTGAGGACACTCAGGCTTATCGAGAAAGCCAAGAAGGACTATGAACAGAACAAGCTCACAAAATCAGAGGTGGAGAATGTCAAGAAGCAATCCACTGGCCTGATAAAATTCCTTGTTGAGTACATGCAGAGAAAGAGAGGAAGAGAGCTTGAGAGGGCAAAGATCAGGGTTAAGCACGGAGAGAGATACGGAGAAGTGCTTCTGCTTGAGGAC
>JAHJCS010000211.1 GCA_018812465.1 Nanobdellota archaeon
GCATCTTCTTCCAGTATATGACAGACCAATGATTTATTATCCAATACAAAAGATGATAGATGCTGGAATAAAAGAAATACTGATCATATCAGGACCTGGGCATGCAGGACATTTCCTTAATCTTCTTGGATCTGGAAAAGAATTTGGAGTAAAATTCACTTTTGAAATACAGGATGAAGCAGGAGGAATAGCACAGGCTCTTGGGTTGGCTCAGGATTTTGCAGAGAATGATAATGTTATGGTCATATTGGGGGATAATATAATACAGGATAGTATTAAAGATCATGTGAAGTCATTTAAATCAGGAGCAAAGATATTTCTTAAGAAAGTAAGTGATCCTCAAAGATTTGGTGTTGCAACAATCAAAAAGGGCATTATAGTGGAAATAGAAGAGAAGCCAAAGAAACCAAAGTCGGAGTGGGCAGTGACTGGAGTATATATTTATGATAACAAGGTGTATGATATGATAAAGAATCTAAAACCCTCTGCTAGGGGCGAGCTTGAGATAACAGATGTTAATAATTATTATATAAGAAAAGGGCTGATGCAAGCAGCTTTCCTTGATGGATTCTGGTCTGATGCAGGAACATTTGAGTCATTGTTAAGAGCTTCACAACTTGTTAAAGAGAATAATCTATAATTAACTTAAAGATGCAATACAAAATATTATTTATAGCACCGACACCATATTTCTCAGATAGAGGATGCCATGTCCGGATACTGGAAGAAGCCAATGCGCTCCAGAGAAGAGGTAATAAGGTGACTATAATTACATATCATCTTGGCAGGAATATAAAAGGAATTAAGACAATAAGAACTTTAAATATACCATGGTATAAGAAGAAAGAAGCAGGGCCATCATACCATAAGATATATCTTGATATCTTACTTACATTCAAAGGTATATACTTGATGAGAAGAGAAAAGTTTGATATCATCCACGCACACCTCCATGAGGGAGTCTTTGTAGGGTTTAACATAAAGACTCTGATGAGACTATTTGGAAAGAGGATACCTCTTGTTGCAGATATACAGGGTTCGCTTGTAAGAGAAATGAGTGATCATGGATATCTTAAGAATAAGATTGCAAAAAGAATATTTTATATGATTGAGAGTATGATACTAAAAATGCCTGATATGATATTCACAAGCTCAACAAATGCAACTGAATACATCAAAAAGGAGTTCTCACCTGGTAAAAAGGTGATACCTGTATGTGATGCAGTTGATACAAATCTGTTCAAACCATGTTCTAAAGTTAAGAGAATAGCTGTAAGAAAGAAACTTTTTGGAAAAAATATCAAAGAGGATGATATTGTGATTGCATACCTTGGTCTTCTTAACAGTTATCAAGGAGTTGATCTGCTAATAAAAGCAGCTGAAGTGGTATTAAAAAAGAAGAAAGATGTCAAGTTCCTTGTGATGGGATTTCCTGATGTTGAAAAGTATAAAGGTATGGCAGAAGAACTAGGAATATCAAACAGTATCATCTTCACAGGAAAGGTGCCTTATGAAAAGGCCCCAGAAATGCTCTGCGCAGCAGATATGGCTGTATCTTTCAAAATATCAGAGACAGAAGCAAATGGCAAGCTTTATAATTATATAGCTTGCGGGCTTCCTTGTACAGTATCTGATATTCCAGTCAATAGAGAGATACTTGAGGATTGCGGAATATATGCCAAAAAAAACGATATAAAAGACAGTGCAGCAAGAATATTATGGATGATTGACAACCCATCCCAAATAAAAGAGATGTCTAAAAAGTCAAGAAACTTATCTAAGGGTTATTCATGGAGTAAAAGAATAATAGCGGTATTAAATAAGTATAAGGAGTTAATATGAAATGTTTGTTATGTAAAAACAATTGTGAATGCAGGATTAAGGATGTAAAAGATTACTTTATATGCAAAGGAAAGTCTCCTGATTTCTCCATGCATTACTGCAAAAAGTGCATGATGGGTTTTACCTCACCAAAGATATCAGAAAGAGAGCTTTTAGGATATTATCCTTCATCATATGAAGCGTATAATAAAAGAAAAGGAATCATGAGTTTTCTTCAGAAGATGAAGTATAAAAGAGATCTTAAGATTATATCAAGAAGTATCACAAAGAATAAACCAAGCATGTTTGAAATAGGTGCGGGTAGAGGAGAATTCCTTCAAGAAGCAAGAAAAGCCGGTTTTAATGTCAGCGGAGTTGAACCTGGAGAAGAGGGGGTTATATTTGCCAAGAAAGAGTACAACCTAAAGATTATTTGTGGTTTCGCAAAAGATATGCCTCTTAAGAGCAGATATGATGTGATAGTCCTAAGGCATGTTCTTGAACATATAAATAATCCTAAGGACATCTTATTGTATATAAAAGACAAACTTAAAGATAAAGGAGTTCTATTTATTAAGATTCCAAATTACGGTTCTGCAGAATCTGCTTTATTCAAGAGATATTGGGGGAGCATTGATGCACCAAGGCACAGGGTCCATTTTACAAAAAATGGAATAAAAAAATTGCTAAAAGATATAGGTTATAAAGATATACTGATAAGAAAGGAGATTGTTCCTAATGATATCATAAGAAGTATTGAATTCTGGGGCAGATACAGCAATTCAAGAATTAGAACTTTAGGGGCATTATTCTCAAAACTTCCAGAGATATTAAAGATAATTATAGGACAGATTATAGGTGCAGTATTATCAATCAGAAGTTCTGGAAGAATGATTATCACTGCAAGACTCAGAGATTAGATTATATATTAAAATAGATAAGATCAATAGTGCCTTTATTGAGCTCATATTTTTTTATCTGAGGCTGCTTGTCCTTAAGCTGCTCGTTTATCTGTGAGATATTGAATTTGCCTCCTTTCTCAAAAAGAAAGTAGACTGGAATTTGGTTTACTATACCTACTTGTTTTAGATTATAATTCTCAGAGATATAAACTCCGGTATCAGGATTATTGAGAATAGGGAAATCCCATGCATAAATGAATATCCACCTGAAATTTAGATCGTCTTCAAGTTTTTTCAGAGTTGAGGAATCTGTTATGCTACCATAACCCTTCCTGTCTGCGTGCCATAAGAGCCCATAAGTCTGTCCATTGGAGTACATCACTCGTTCATCTGGCTGACTATGCTCCTGGATGTAATCACCAGCAATATCTAATCCAAAGAACTGAGTATCAAACTGCCTGTCTTTTGATTCAAGAGAGGGTAACAACAAGAAAATAGCAGCTATTATTATGACCACAAATTTCAAATAAGGTATATTAGTGAGTCTTTCAGATGTGCTCCCAACAACTATAATCAAATAAGATATAAAGAATATGACAATAGGAGCTATTGGATACTGATGATAACTATGACCTTGAAGCTTATCAGACATGATAAAAATGAAACAAAGAGCAGCTACAGCGTATGCTAAAATGAATCTATTCTCAAAATTAAGCTTATTCCTTGATATAAATAAGAAAACAACAATGCCTAACAAAGCCATCCAAAACCCAATTAAGGTATAATTATCTGCAGTATAACTTTTCAAGATAACCCACCATTGGCTTGATAATAAAGCACTTAAGTTAATGAGTTTAGAACTTACAGCAGAAGCTCCTGAGGTCTTTAGACTTATAAAATAATTTGAATAGACAAACCAGATCATTATTGTAGATAATAAAGCACCAGAGATAGCAAAAGGCTTCCAGTTATATTTCATGCTGATAAAGGTTTCTTTTATCCTGCTAAAAGGAATTGCAAAAGCAAAGGGTATAGCTATGACTGCAAAAGTATATTTAGTTAGAACAGCAGAAGCAAAAAATAATGAAGAATATATAAGATTTCTGTGAGTATTATGTTTGGTGCCCTGCTTGGCCCAAAGGATGTAGAGATACGCGCTCACAAGCATAAAGAACAGTCCTGGATTTATAAGCTGCACATTATGGCTGAAAAACACAAGAAGAGGGGTTATTGACATGACAAATGCTGAGGTCATAGCAAGGTCC
>JAHJCS010000212.1 GCA_018812465.1 Nanobdellota archaeon
GTGAAAGCCCATGCTCCTAATGAAAACCCAAATTCCATGCAATACCTCTTTTGCCCAACAAATGATTGATATACAGGCCTGATATATAAAAGTATATAAAGTTTTTGGGGTGAAAATGAGGATACCTGCACTTGATTAGCTTTCTACTGGTGCGCTTTTCTCCTAGCCTCGGCAATAAGTCGCTGCAGCTTGAAGCTGCCGAGGTGAGGCTTCTTGTCGTTTGTGATATCAATAGATTGGACTGACCAACCTCACTCCGCCATTTCAGGAGTGCGTTATGGACAGGCGGAGCTAGGAATAGTTTGTATAGTTATAATTATTTGATTAATTTCCAATAGATATCATGAAAAGTTTTAAATATTACAATGAATATACTATTCCTGGTGGCTTATGCATTTTCGACAATACAGCAGAGAAGACCTTGAAGCCTTCTTCAGAGCAAACCTAGCTCTTGATGATAGGAGAGCAAAGAATTATGTCACTGGTGTTCTTGTAAGATTTGTGGATAAAGGCAGTTTTGGTTATGTTTTCTCTGATAACCCTCTTTCAGCTGAACTCTACAAGCTTTGGGAGTCTCCTGATAAGGCAAAGGCTTTTGATGCTTTTAGGGATAATGGAGATGCGATATTGTGGCTTTGCGGATTCTTTCCAGGCAGCCTTGCCAAAGAGAAATCTCCAAGAGGCACAAAGCAGAGATTTGGGATGGGATTGAGATGGTATGTTGACAAAGGAAGATATGCTTATAATTCTGCAATAGACCTAGGCAATGAGATAAGAGTAGGCGGCAGTCAGATAGAAACATTAAGCAGTGTAAGCGGAGGATTTGAGGACTGCTCCCGTGCTATACTTGAGATGAGAGTAAGAGTCAATGAAGGTGCTGCTGATTTCAGACCTGGGATTATAAAAGAACTATCTGATGTGTTCTACAAAGGTGAGGATGCTGCCAGAAGGATAGCTGAGATAACTGGCAGAGACAGGCCTATGCTGAAAGTAGTGACAGAACCTACTAAAAGATATTCTAAAAAGTTTGGTCCGGAATATTCCTAACCGAACGTTGACAGCAAAGGTATAAATAGGATGTTTGGATTCTGAAAGCAAAGGTTTGATGAGGTGGATTTGATGGTTGATAGTGTTGATGCTTATCTTAAAGAGATTATTGGAAAAGGAGATGTCGGTTCTGACCTGCTTGAAAGAAAGACTGCTTTGACACTCAAGAACAATGAGTTTGCTGATGTTTATCCTGGCAAGAAACGTGTTCTGCACACTCCTTTTGGTTATAGTCTGCTGGTTCACTCAGCCACAGGAGATATGAGAGAGACTGATCCTGCATCACATGCTGCTTCTATGGCCCAAAGGCTTGTTGAGAGTTCAAGAATGATAGGTGCGCTTCCAATAGCTTTTGGAGATGTTATCGACTCAAATACTGGAGATATCCCTATGCTTGAATCAATAGCAGATGCCATGGTAAGTGTGGCTAATGACAACAGGCTGGTTATAATAAATGGAGAGAATGCAATACTTGGCGCAAGAGTCAATCCAGATGTCCAGGCAAATGTGATGGGAACAATGATAAGCCTTGTAAAAGAAAGCGAACTCCTGATTAGATTTCCGAATCTTGCACAAAGAGGAATGGACAGGATAGGCACAACAAGCTATGCTGTCTTTGACCCTCAAGGCATGGCAGTCCATATGAACTGTGATGGAATCGGAACTAAGACAGAATTCTATGAAAGGACAAAAAGATACTCTCTGGGTGTGGCAGATTTTGCAGCAATGAATCTTGATGACACTGCAAAGTCAGGAGCAAGAGCATTAGGTCTTTTTGGAACCTGCGAGATGAGCGGAGACATTCCTCTTAATGATATCCTAATGGAAGCAGGCAGGCTTGGTCAAAGGATTGGAGTGCCTATATTCCTTGAACCAGAGCATGCTGGCAACAGGATCATGAGCTACAGACCAGGAGTTCCAGCATTCAATATCAGCGGAGCAACAGTCAGTCTGATCGATAAAGACAGACTCATGAATCCTCCAAAACCAAGCGCAGGAGAGTATCTTGTCGCAATCAGAGGCAGGCCTAATCCAAGATCAAATGGGATAACTGACAAGAGGATGATTGCTGTTGAGCTCTGTGGTCCTGAATATCAGGACACTCCTGAAGGAAGAGATCTCCTTGAGTTCCTTGCAGAGCCATCAACTGTATTATACCCAGTGTTCAAGAGTCTTCTTGATGAGGGTGTTGCAACAAGTGTCTATCATATGAGCGGAGGAGCATACAAAGGCAAGCTCGCTAAGCCTCTTGCTAATGCAGGCATCTATGCTGAGATTGACAATCTCTTTGAGCCTGACAGGAGAGAGATAATGATCTCCAACGCAAGATATACCTCAATAAATACTGCTTATGCAAAATGGCCTATGGGCAATGACGGATTCATAACCACAAAGGATCCTGACAAAGCAATCAGGATGATTGAGAGCATGGGACTTGAAGCAAAGGTCGCAGGAAGACTTTTCCCTGCACTTGAAGCTGATGGAGAGAAGTATGGTGGAGCCAATATCCGAGCGTACAATGATAAGGAAGTAATATTCCTGTATGAACTGCCTAAAGCAGCATAAACTATTTAAACAACCCTTTTCTTTTTTTCTTTATGACCTTGCGAATCAGGAACTTTCTTCAGAAGATGCCTCATCTTAATAATCCTGTACTCATCGAGGGCCTGCCAGGCATAGGCAATGTCGGCAAGGTCGCTGTTGACTTCATGATTGACAGGATGAAAGCAAAGAAGGTCCTGGAGATCTACTCTCATTCATTCCCTCATTCTGTGTTTGTCAATGAGGACAATCTTGTTGAGCTTCCTACTGTTGAGATATTCTACAAGAGAAGAAAGGGCAAGAATGACCTATTATTCCTTGCAGGAGACATCCAGCCATTGGATGAGGCTGCTTCTTATGAGTTCACGCACAAGGTGCTTGATATATTCTCTGAGATGAAAGGCAGAGAGATAATAACAATCGGAGGAATCGGACTTCAGGATATCCCTGAGAATCCAAAGTTGTACTGCACAGGCACTTCAAAAAAGATGATTGACAGGTACAGGAAAGGAGAGAAGATAAAGAAGAATCTTTTTGGTGTCGTCGGCCCGATTGTGGGAGTCACAGGATTATTGATAGGACTTGCAAAAGAGAAGAACATTGACGGAGTTTGCCTTCTTGCTGAGACTTATGGACATCCATTGTATCTTGGAGTGAAAGGAAGCAAGGAAGTGCTCAAGGTGCTGAACAGCAAGCTAAAGCTGAATCTTGACATCAACTCAATAAATAAGGAGATTGAAGAGATTGAGGAAGAGCTGTCAAAGAGAACAAAGGATATCAGCGAGATAATGAAGCCTAAGAAGAAGGATCATACGAATTATATTGGTTAGAAAAATTTGATTAGTTCTTTACTGGAATATTCACCAAACTGAGACGAAACTCCTTGATTTTGTTCTGCAGAACAGAAATCAATATAAATCATTGATGGATACAGAAATAAAATTATTGAGGGGTGTTTTGATGGGAAGTACTAAGAATACAATTGCAATAAAGCCAGCGACTTCTGCAGCTTCTGGAGAAGGAGAGTTTGAGTTCCGTGATGATTGGGGCGCTTTTGATTATACTCATGAAGATGGATTTGATATGCCTGATACAATAAGAGGCAAAGGAGCTTCATTGTGCATGCAATCTGCGTTTATGTTTGAGGAGATGAATAAAAGGGGGATTCCTAACCATTACCGTGGTTTAGTTGATAGTCAGGGCAATGTTATTTCTGTCCATGATGCTAAAGAACCAATAAACAGGATGAGATTTGATCTTGTGAGAGTCTTGATGCCAACACCAATCATGGGAAAGAAAGATGGCAAGGATGTGATCACAGGTTATGATTATTCCAGCCTCACACAAGCCCAGCAGAAAGGTGAGGGAGTTCTTGTTGCTCCGGTTGAATTTATCTATAGGGAATGGCTTCCTGAGGGAAGCTCCATGCTAAGAAGGATGAGGTCTGGAGAGGTTAATCCAGCAAAATATGGATTTACTGGCGTACCAGAACCATTCACAAAATTTCCTAACCCAGTTTTTGATGCAACAACAAAATATGAGGCATATGACAGGCATATTGAATTTGCTGACTTTGAAGCAATGGGAATATCCAAAGCAGAGCAAGCTGCAATGGTTGAGCTTGCAAGAGGAGGTCTTAGCGTCATCTCAGACACTTATGAAGCAATAGGCATGATAAATGCTGATGGCAAGTTTGAGTTTGTGTTCGGACCTAAAAGAGAGATAGGATTTGGTGATGTTGTCGGCGCTCTTGATGAGATCAGAGGCCTTGTTCAGCATGAAGGCCAGTGGGTCCAGATAAGCAAGGAACCAGGAAGACAATATTACAGGATAACACAGCCAGAATGGGTGAAAGAGTGCGGAGAATTCTCAAAAGCTGGAATACCTAAATGGCAGACACAGTGCAAATACAGGCCAGAGCCATTGGATCCTGTGTTCAGGCAACTGTTTGAAGCCCAGTATCTTGCACCTACTAATGCTATGCTTGGCAGGGATATATTTCCAGTGCCGCCTTTGCAGGAAGTTGTAAAAGAGATGCATGCATATTTCACAGCTTTGAAAGCTCAGCATCATAAAGAGTAAGATGGCAGAAGACCCTGAACAAA
>JAHJCS010000213.1 GCA_018812465.1 Nanobdellota archaeon
ATGTCTATGTGCAGGACAGGAACAACTCAATAGACCTATATGAGATGATAAAGACAGATGATGGAATCAAGTTCCAGGATTACAATGTGAATGTGCATGTTGAAGACAAAGCAAACACAGGGGTCAGCGCAGGAAGCACCTCAGCGCCAACAATTGAGAACACTCTAAAATGATTAGGGGGTAATGAAAATGAGCAAAGAAGATGAAAATCAGGAAAGAGAAGTGCTTTCAGATGAGAAAAAGAGGCGTCTGGAGAATCTTTTAAGAGCAGACACAGATCTCAGCAACAGGGAGACCGATTCTGTCAAAAAGATTACATCTACTGACTTAGGAATATCTCCAAGTTCTATGATAGACTCAAATTACATGAATAACATAATTGATGAGATGAAAGGCCTGGAGAATCAGCTCAAAGACTATATGGAAAAGATGAGGCCAGGTTCTACCAAGACAACAGAGACTGTCTATGATATTGTGGATAAAGAAGTCACTGTTACTGAGCCAAGGACATTCAATAATCTCTTTGGACTTCTATGGGGATGGCCTGATATGTATCATGGAAGGGAATATACTAAGACTGAGCAGGTCAAGGTTGGCAGAGAAGTCACCAAAGAGCTTAATCCTTCAGAGATAAGGCAGAAGCTGAGAGAGATAATCCATGGTTATGTCACTAAGCTAGGGGATTACAAGGATGAGATGAAGAGGATGCTTGTCACAATAGATACTTCAATAGAGAGTGTAGGCAAAAGCAGAGTGAATTATACCTTCATGAAGAATGGTTCAGTAAGCAATGGCCAGAAAGCTATAACTGAAGTAAGGACTATTGAGTCAGAGCTGCAAGATATTGCTGATAAGCTCAGCACAATAGTCAGGGAAGGAGATGATTGTTCAGTGCTTGAGACATTCAACTATGAGCTCGGTGAGAAGATGAAAGACTGGAAAGTCCAAGTAAAGACAAGCAAAATGAAAGAAGGATTCTACAATAAAGCAGAGTCTCTCATGAAGGCATATGAATCAGGATTGAAAGATGTCAAGAGAGCTGCTGGAACGGTCGCTGAGTTTGTGACAGACTATGCTGACCTCACAAAGAGATTCCTTGAGGCAGAAAATGATACCAGCAAGATAGCTGAGATCATGGGCTCTTCATTCCAGGAAATCCAGTTTAGTCTTAAGGATGTGAGCGCACTTGTGGGCCAGTTCATGGGTTTATACATGAATGTGATGGCAGGAGGATCAGTATTTGACCATGGTGGAGATTATGTGGCTAATGCAGATAAGATCCAGACAAAAGTAAAAGAAAGTGCAGATAATATAGAGAAAGAGTATCAAGAAGCTGTAAGATATCTGGAAAGCAGGTCAAGACCTATAAAGAGCATCACTCAGCCAGGCGTAGCCTACAATCTTGGCAGTCCAGGCAGTGGAAGTCCAGCTGCATCCTATCAGAACCATTCTGATGGTGGCAATGGTGGAGATGGACCTCCTATAACACCTTCAGCGCCAGCTCCTGGTGAGACGCCGCAATAAGATTTATTATTTTTTTATTTTAATTTTTTAGCATCTTATAGAATAACTATCTGAGGTAGATGCAACTATGAGCTCCGATAAAAATGACCAATCATCCAAAATCTTGTATGTATCATCGCTCAAGGCGTGCTTTGACAGGTTGGGGTCTCTCAATGGAAGCGATGATGTGAAGCAGCTTTCAGCTCTCTTGGGAATATATCTTGCGCAGAATCAGCATGATTCTGGAGCAGCAGCACTGAAGATCAATGCAAATTCAGGACTTCCTTCAGTAGACTCATGGGCAAGACTTCTGTCAGAAGCACAGTCATCAGAGAACGCACCTTATCTGATAAATCAGGATTTTATAGTCTCTTTCCTCAAGGATGCTTTGAGAGGATCTTCTACAGAGCATTTGGATCACCGGCGGAAGAATTTTTATAAATCAGAGATCAGATCGCTCTCAGAGGATATTAGGAGATTATCTGTATATTCTGCAAACATCTCATACACTGAGAGAGATATTTCGCTTTTCTTTATGACAAGGAATGATATCCTGAAAGAAAGGGACGGCTTTTGGGTAAGCTATCATTCAGCATTTGGTTCATCAATTAATGACAGGATAAAAGAGGTTATAGACCAGTTGGAGGTATCCAAAGTGTTTTCAACAGAGAATCTTCTTAGTTATCTAGATGACAAGATAGGCATCAGGCCCGTAATGGCTGAGGAGCTCGTCATTGGGCCTTTTGCTTATCATGGCCTCAGTTCTGTCTCTCTTTTCAGTGAACTATGTTCTAATGCGCCAGGCTCTTTTGCGCTTCAATGCGAGCGCACGCTCCTTAATTCAAGAGATGATTCTACAGGCTACAACAAGCACAGTGAGAAGATGCTATTCTGCAATAAGTATGTCCAGGAAAGAGCCATCATGCTCACAAATCATTATTCAATACATCTTGTGGGTGAGGATCATGGAAAAATGCTCAATTGACAAGGATGAACTTGAAAGATTCAAAGGGTATTTCAGAGGTTATATAGACCAATCCGGACTTGTTGATGCAGTCAGAAAGATTGATGGAAAATTCAGCTATTTCACACCTCAAGAAGCTATGCTCTGCGATGTATTCACAGATGTGCTGTCAACATATGAATCCTTCAGAAGCACAATCAAGAAGCATGTGTTCCAGAATGAGAAGAGCCCTGAATCTGAGGAGTTCATGAATCTCTATTCTTTTTATGTGTCCCTGGTTGAGGGAATGGAGCTTCTTGAAAAGCATTTCAAAAGCATTGAGAAGTCAGATCTTGATTTTGGGTTTAGTTCATTTGATATGGCCAGGCTTGCAGCAAGCTACTCTAATTCTGAGCAATATAAATTATCCATATCAGGGCCTCAGGCAAAAGGAGTGGGATATCTTACCCATGAATACAAAAGGATACTCAATAATGTGTCAAAAGATAGGAGCATCACTCTTGAATCAGTCATAGGCATCACTAAAGATTATTTTGACAAGCTCTCTACTGAGGTAAGGGGGCAGCTGGAGAAAGATTCTTTCAAGAGGCCTCTTGAGAAAGTGTCTGGAGTCAACATACAAGTGAATGATATCACTATGAGCGGGCTGAAGTATTTCGGGCTCATGGTGTCTGACTTTGGAGTTCCTCAGATAAAGTTCAGCGAGGTAGTAGGAAATAAGGAAATCAAATACAAGCTCAGGGATCTTGCCATCAAGCTGCTCCAGTATGATCCTGAAGCCAGGCAGAACCCTAATTCAGTTCCATCAACATACCTTCTTGTAGGGGAACCTGGTGGAGGAAAGACCATGCTTGTGCAGGCACTCTATAACTTCATGCTTGACAACTCGGTGCATCCTGATGACCCAAAGAAATCTAAGAAAGTGAGATTCCTTGAGCTTGATGCAGGCTGTTTCAGCAAGTGGAGAGGTGAGACAGAAGAGAAAGTGGGAAAGCTGTTTGACATGCTTGAGGACAAGAGCTATATCACTGTGATGCTCATAGATGATATTGACACAATACTTGCAAACAGGGAGGATTCCTCAGAGAATCAGGCTGATATAAAGACAACTGGTTATATCATGAAGAGGCTTGAGGGATTCAAGTCAAGCAATGCAGGCAACTTCCTTGTTATCTCAACCTCCAACAAAGATCATTCACTTGATGATGCTGTCAGGCCGAGGATTGCCCAGCTCAGTGATGTTGTCCCAGGAGTAAAGGACAACTATGAAATATCTTCTCTTGTCCAGAACATGCTAAAAAATGATCTTAAAGATGATTATTCTGCTGTTGTGAATATCAATGAGTTCAATGAGATAGCAGATTCTCTTGCAGGATATAACCTTAGCGGAAGAGATATCAGGAATATTGTCAAGGGCATAGTTGCTGAGTCAACAAGCCTTGTCAATGGTTCTGTTAAATATGATTCTTCTGAGGACATACTGCCAGACAACCAGAGGAAGTCCCTTTTCCTTGCCCATGACAAGATCAAGGAGAATAACAGGAGATTCTATGGCCAGATATGCAGCGTAAATTTTCTTGATGCAATTACAAAATATGTTGCTGACACAAAGAAGCAGAAGCAGGTCAGCAAGCAGAAGAGGATAGAACTTGAAGCAGAGATGATTGACATCAAACACAGGGCACTTGGGCATGCAGCTCTCCAGTTAGATGATGGTTCAGAAACTGATACAGACCTAAAACATGTGGGATAAAAATGGAAGCAGATAATCTCATCCACACAGAAGTACCAGCTCTGGAAAGAAAGAGCTTTCTTGAGCGGCTGATAGACGATGCTACAGACAAGTCTGCTGAAATAGACATGATATACTTCTCAGACAGCAGAGTCAAGTCAATACTTGATCAGGATATGCTTAAGAAAGAGGATTCTGATGTCAGCCTTAGGGGTGAATACAATAAAATCTATGATGATTATTCTTCGCTTCTCAAAGCAGCTTCAGCAATAGACCATATTGACATGTTCCTGGGGCCTATACAGACAGCTCTTGTTGCGAATGGTTCTGAGATGAGCTATTCTGCCTACAAAATAACCAAATATGTTGAGATCGCATCAAAGACCCTGTTTGCTCTGTGGTACATGGCAAAGACCAATGACAAGAACAGCCCAATAGGCATGGTGATAAATGAGTCAGTTGCTGTCGCAGTGCCCTACTGCAACATGATAAATATCTTTCCTTTGTACAAATACCTTGTCAGAAAGAAGATCAGGCAGGAGGCAGCCCAGCAGTTTCTGGAAGTCATGCATGAATATGGTCAAGATGCACATAAAGGTGATGAGAATGAAAGATAATAAGATTGAAGATATAATCTATAATTCCCTAAGGAACGGAACAATACCTGATAATGATACTATTGATGCAATCAGGAAGCGCCATGAAGGAATGGATGCAGTGCAGTCAGATAAGATTATACAGAAAGTCCAGAAGAGAATAGAGAATGAGAAATCTGAGATGAAATCCTATCTTGATATTGATATGGATCGGCTGTCGCAGAAGGCTTCTGATCTTGAGGGCATGCTGTCAGGAGAAGTTACCCCTAACACAGTATCATCTATACAGGATTATGGGAATGCTATTGATGAGTCTTTGTCCAGGTATTCCCATCTGCAGTCAGACAATCTTTTCAGGGAGTTATGGCAGGATTATTCAGCTGTCCTGACCAAGAAGAAGGCTGGAATTGATTCTATAAGAACAAGAGCTGTTGACTCAACAAAAGAGTCATTGGCAGAGCTTGCCAGCAATCTTCCTAAAGAACAGCCGAGCATGGATGATATGAGCAGACTTAAGGATATGAAACTTCTTGCTCAGGAGAAAAAAGATGTTCTTGGCAGGCTTGGAGCTGACACCCGGATTGCAGAGAGCCTTATCTATGGTTTTGGCAAGGCAATAGATTGTGCCATAAGCAGTGATATCTCCTATAAAGACAATATGTTCGGAGAGATGATTGAGAAGGACGCTGAATCCTATTCAAGGCCCAAAAAGAAGAACAGAGGGATATTCAAGACAGGAGCAGCACTTATTGCTTTAGGCCTTCTTAGTTATGGAGCACTCACTCTTGGTGTGGGTGGTATTAGATATGCTGGTTCCAGGATAAATGCTGCTAAAGAGAGATCTGAATACCTTGCACTGCAGCAGAGATCAGAGACAGAGTCTCTTAGGGAAAAGATAGAGGCTTCTCAGCCAGTTTCTGCAGCACAGACCCCAAAAGATATTCCTGTTAATACAGAGAACACTTCTCCAAGAAGCCATTTATCTCTTGGAGCCTTAATTGATTCAGCAGAATCTGCTTATTCTACCCATATCTCAAAGAAAGAAGTACCTGAGCAAAACAGTAAACAGACTCCGAGACCTCCCAAAATTCAGAGAACCATACTTGATGATATTGCAGAGTCCTATTCTGGCATGAGATACCTAATCTATGTCAACAAAGCGCAGAACAGGACAGGTCTGTTTGAGATTGTTCATGGAAAGCTGAATCCAAAAGCACTCTACTGCTGGAATTCAACAGATGGAATAGGAGGGCCAGGACCCAAGTCCAGAAATGGCGATCTCATGACTCCTGAAGGCATCTATCAGATAAGGGATTTTGAAAGGCTAAAACATCATAAGCCTCTTTATGGCCCAATCTCTATGCAGCTGACATACCCAAACAATATTGACAGGAGTCTTGGAAGGGATGGCGGAAAGAAAGGCAACAGCATACTCATCTGCGGAACTTATATGGATGACAGGATTGATGCAATAAATACAGGCAAAGATATCACAAATGGTTCTATTGTCCTGAATTCAAATGATGTGCTTAAGCTGGCTGACCTAATAGAGAATGATTATACCAGGACTATTGTTGTGATTGAAGGCCAGACAAGGATAGACCAGAATTATGTAAGGAGGTTCAAGCTGGAATGAATCTTTCAGATGTCAAAGGATGGGGAACATCTGCTCTAGAGTACTGCAGAAAGGATGTGTTTGATGTGTTCATGGATATTTATGGGCTGGCCATTAATCAGGAGAACTCTGTCAGCTTGGATGATCCTAAGAATGATCATGGAGAAACTAATGAAACCGCCTCTTGTTCATCAACACATGAATACAAGATACCCTGGGATGCAGACTTCCTTGATAAGATGGAAGATAGGATAAGCTTGATCAGGCAGTCTGCTTCAAAGGTCGCTCTTGATGACGGAAATTATACCAGAGGGATAAAGAAGCTTGAAAATGCTATAACCAGCCACCATATGTCAGTAAGAGAGATCCTCTCCAACCCTGACAAGAGGCTTAGTAGGATATACGAGGGCATGGCTTCAAATATACCCATAATAAAAGATATGCACAGGGATAATGTCATAAAAGAGAATCTTGAGAGCAGGCTGAATTCAATAAGGGCTCTTCTCAATGAGCTTGATGATTTCTCAGACAACAGGGAAAAACAGCTTGATGAGGTCTATTCAGAATCAAGAGAGATATGTGGTGCTCTGGAGTCTTATTTTATAGAAGGAATAACTCTACCTCAAAGTGTATGTGAATCAGAGGGTATGGAACCATTGCGTGCAGCAAGAATGCAGGAGTCAATCAGCCAGATAACAGAATCTCTTGATAAGACAAAAGCGGTCCTTCAGGCCATGGTTGGTGAAAGATATGACATCTCCTGCGCTCACCGGTCAAATCTTGAGCGGCTTGTAGGAAGAGTATCATCTCAGTATAACATCAGTGTACAGAACGGAGAATATAAACTAAAGAAACACAGCAGGGCAAAGCTTATTGCTGCAACTGCCCTGACTTCTATAATCCTGACAGGATGCGCTGCATTGACTGGTTCATATTTATATGATTCAGTGCTTAATAATCCTTCTGAGAACATAGCTCAGTCATCTGGAATAACCTTCTCAGATAATGCACCTAGTAATCATTCTGACCAGTCTGTTCCTTCTGGTATTACTAGGTCCAGAAGAGACTATCAGTCTGCTGAGCAGAGGTTCAGTGCTGTGTATACTGTGTCAACTCATGAAGATGCAGCACTAGAATCAACTGTCTCAAGAACAGAGATGCCAAGAAAACATCCAGTCTCCTCAAATGCTGCTGCAAACCCTGATGATTACAGGCTTCTTGACAGAAGATTCTATGATATCCCTAAAGAGATAAAGCAGCTTGATCTTGATCCAGGAGAAGTAGCATTGTACATAGACAAGGATACCCAGAGAATGCAGGTCTATATGAGGACTGAATGGGTGAAAGCAGCAGAGTATGTTATCTCAACAGGCATGAACTCAGGAGACAAGCGGGCAAGCGGAGACCATAAGACTCCTGAAACACCCCTAAGAATAGGAAACACTTACATGCCCTACTTTAAGATTATGGAGATAAACAACAGCAACTCCTGGACTTTTGATGGAATAAGAGGAGCTTATGGGCCTTGGTTCATGAGGCTTGACTGCGGAAGATTCAGCGGAAGCTCTTACAGTCCAAGAGGCAGATGCCCTATTGGGATACATGGCACTCCAGAAATGTGGGAGCCTGATCTAGGCACAGCAGCTTCTCATGGATGCATCAGGATGTATGATCAGGATGTTGATGAGCTTAGGAATTTAGTTCAGATAGGCACTCCTGTATTCATCATGCCTGCGAGAAATACTTCTCCTTCCAGGGATTACTCTATGAATATCTCATCTGCTTCCCAGACAAATCAGAATATTCTATCTGGCAATCCTGTGCCTGTTACCAGTTCAGGTATGATCATAAAAGATGAGGATCCTTCAAGGTGAGACAATGAATCTATTTAGGCTAAGTCCGGAATTCACAGAGAAAAGAAAAGACCTAGAAGGAATACTGTTCATTGAGACTGAAGATCAAGGGCTGTTGTTTACAGACAAGAATGTAGAGGATTTTTGGGAGATTGATTATGACATAATCAAGGAAGGGCCAAAAAAGGACAATAACCATCGGATTGAAAACTATCCTCTGACATCAATGCTCACTCTCTCACCTGATCTTAGTGAGGTCATTGATAGCATAAACAGATTCATTGAAGAATATAAATCTTGGTTCTCAAGATACAGTATAATCACTGGAGATGGGGTGTATCTGGAACCAATACCTTCACCCAGAGAACCTGTCAAAGCAAAGGATCATATCCTCTCTCTGCTCGATATTTATAGCGCTAAAAGCAGGTATTGCCCTAATATCGAAGAGACTTCACCAAAACACCTGAAGAAGCTTCTTAAATATAATCAATCCCTTAAATATCATATTACCTCATTAGATAAAGAAGGCAAGGTAACTCTTCTGAGCGAGGAAGACCAGAAGGATATAAAGAGATTCCTTTCTGAAGGCCTTGAGACTATAAGAAATTATATTCCACATCCAGAAGATATTCCTGAGCACAAATCTATTGAAGAGCTTGCAGGAGATAAAGCAGTCAAGGCTCTTGCAACTTATCTTAAACCATTCAGGCTAAGAAAGTACAGGACTGTTCCGCAGACATCTGGATTATGGGGCAAGATAAAAGATGTTATGAACTATAAAATTAACATACCTAAGATTCATCTGCCATCACTGCCATCAATCAACATAGAACATCTTAAGCCTATAGCTAAGTACTCTTCTGTCGCTGTGCTCTCAGCAGGAATCCTCCTGGGATCATTGCATGCTACTAGAAACTGCGAGAGATATCTGCCTGATATGAATTCTCCTGTGATAGCATCAGTGCAGGCAGAACCTATTGCAGCAAATACAGTTCCTGAAGAATCCCATCCAAACTATACACTTTCTCAGAATATAGCTGCCTCTTCTGCAGAAGTGAGGCCAGCAGATAATACTATTACCTCATCTTCACAATCTCCCCAAACATCAGAACTGATAGATCATTTCAGGACAAGCAGAATCGGTCCGACATCCTCAACATTGTACAATCTGGACAATGCAAGGATTGAAGGAAGCACTCTCAGCTTTGATGTTCCTGTGAAAGGCAATGCCTCAGAAGCATTCGCATATTTTGGCAGCCACAGGACTGCTGATGTGTACTCAGCAAAGATAGACAATGGTATAGC
>JAHJCS010000019.1 GCA_018812465.1 Nanobdellota archaeon
CAGAGAAAGAAGCAAGGATGGTGATGAAGCTTGGATAAGAATGGGCTGATAACATTGTGGAAAGATTTTGCAGAGAGATCTGATTATTTCAAGCTCAACCCAGAAAAGGACTTTGTGAGCCTGCTGGCAGAAGGAGTGCTCACTAATGAGAAGAACAAGGGATTCAGGAACTGCCCTTGCAGGCTGAGTGATGGAAGCTATGAGAAGAATGTTGATCTTCTCTGCCCATGCAATTTCAAGTCACAAGCAAACTGGGCTGAGAAAGGAAGATGCTGGTGCGGACTGTTCTTCAGAAAATAAATAGATAGAAAAAAAAGATTTTCTGTTCTTCTTAAGATATCACTTGTGATTCCTATGCTCATGTGTAGGGTGTTCTTTTATGTACACAGTAGTATTATCAGGAACATCCTCCTGGATCCAGCAGTTTGCTCCGATGTTCACATGGTTTCCCACAGTAAGAGGCCCGAGGATCTTAGCTCCTGCACCTATGACCACATAATCTCCTATTGTGGGATGCCTTTTGTATCCTTTCTTCAGCACACCTTTGCTGCCATCATCCTTATCAAAATGAAGCACCCCCAGAGTCACCTGCTGGTATATCCTTACATGCTCGCCAATCTCAGCAGTCTCTCCTATCACAACTCCTGTCCCATGATCTATGAAGAAATAGTTGCCTATCCTTGCTCCAGGATGTATGTCAATGCCTGTCTTTGAGTGTATATGTTCTTGAAGCTCTCTTGCATAAGCCTTGAATCCCTGGGAGTAAAGCTCATGCGCAACCCTATGGACCATTATAGAAAGAAAACCAGGATAATTCCTTATTATCTCTGCATAGCTTTCAGCTGCGGGATCACCTTCATAAGCAGCGATTATATCAGTCTTGAAGGTCTCTCTTATTCCAGGAAAGCTGTCTATTACAGACTCAATCCCTGATTCAATCTCGCAGCAGCTCTTTATAGGAGCATCTTTATTGCCTCCATTTTTTCCAGAACCAGCTGCCATGGAATATGATGTGATCCCATTGAGGAAGAAAGTGCCAAGTTCATTCAACATATCCTCTAGCTCAAGAGGTTCATGAGAATCATCAACTGGAATGCTCGCATTCCAATAAGCTGGAAAAAATATCTTCTTTAAGAGCTCAATCTCCCTGAATGAGCTGTTCCTCTCAGGAAATCTTATTGGGTCTGAATTAACAAAACCATTGTCATCCTTTCTGTAAGACTCTATCAACCCTTTTGTCGCATCACCAGGATATTTGTATTTCATGTTATAACCTCCGTATAGATCATATCAATAGAAACAATGCTTGCTGTCTTAACAGCAGCATAGACAGCAGCAGCTAGAACAGATACCAGACTCATTTGACTTATGTTTTGCTGTCATAATCTTAAGATATGCGCATGCAGTATTTAAAGATTTCTGAATAAAAATTTTTATTACTCTGATTAACACAGTTAATTATTAACGGTCTTAATTCCTTGTGTCAACCAAAGATATTTATAGAATCTTATCACAAATGAGGATATGCTTGATAACTGGAGCATAAAAGAGAGGCTGGCTGGATTCGCCGGCCTTATTAGCACAGGTCTTGGAGGAATAGGTGCAATACTTGCAGAGATTGGCCTCTGCGGATGTGTATTGACCCCAATACTCTCGGTTCTGGGTGCTGTGTCTGTTGTCATGGGATTTGTTACAGAACATAAAATAGCTTTGGCAATCACAGGAACATCGCTGCTGATGTTAAGCATTGTATCACACAGAAGCAAGATAAACTGCAAAGTCCACAGAAAGAGAAAGATTTAAAAGTCTGATTGCACCCAGGATAATAATGGACAACAAAAAGCTCGGAATAATTCTCATCACAATGTCCCTGATACTGTTAGTCCTATTGGGGTTTATAAGATCCAATGTGACAAGAGCTTATCAGGCTGATATTGACAGATACATCGATGCAGGAGAAGCATGCCCTTCTGACCCTGACCTGTGCCCCCATGAGCAGAGATCAAGAGCTCAGATTCCAATCTTCATAGCAGGAGCATTTCTTTTGGGTGTGATGGCGCTTGGAATGTATATCATATTCTTTGATAAATCACAGAAAGAGATAATGTCCACATTAAGAAAAGAGAAACACTTACAGACTGAAGAAGAAAAGTTCAGCATACTTCTCAAGGGCCTTAGTTCTGATGAGCAGAAAGTAATAAAGTCGGTGAAGGAACAGGATGGCATTGAGCAGAACACCCTTAGGCTAAGGACAGACTTTCACAAGTCAAAGCTAAGCATACTCCTTGACAGCCTTGAGAAGAAAGGGCTTGTCAAGAGGATTGCAAAGGGAAAAACAAAGCAGGTATTCCTTAGAATAAAGATATGAAATGATTGTAAATGGAAAATAACCAAGGATTCTTCAAAGACCTGAATAAGCTGATGCAGTTCCCAGGAGAGGGTATCTTTAGCACAGTGCTTGCTAAGGCAAAGACCTATAATTATACACTCATGTGCCTTTCTGCTGGAACGGATATAGATGAGCATACTTCAACCAGGGATGGTGTTGTCCAGGTACTAAAAGGAAAAGGGACATTCAGGCTGTATGATAAAGAAATAGATATGGAACCAGGAGTATTCATTTTTATGCCAAAGAATGCCCCTCATTCCCTTAAAGCAGACCAAGACCTGGCAATACTCCTTTTGCTGACAGAATGATGATTAAATGTGTGACATGATGATAAAAATTATTATAAGCATCCTGATTATCATGATGGCGATAACTGCTGGCTGCAGTACAGGAAATGTGGTAAGCCAACAGCCTAGTGAACCAGAAGTAACATGCATTAAAGGGTTCTCAAATGATCCATCTCCAGGAGCATGCGGAAGTTATATAGATTCTGATAATAACAGGATATGTGATCTGAGTGAATGAGCAAAAACAGGTTATAAACCGTCCTAACCAATAATTCTGTATTTATAGCCATTTTTGATGGTTCAGTTTCAGGGCTAAAAAAGATATCATTCATGCTGTTTTCTAGGGTTAAAGTGGATATCAGGGGCCTGATATCCACAAACAGGAGGGTAAAATGACTATAATAACAATTGATACAAAAGGAATGCACTGCACAAGCTGCGAGATGCTTGTCAGGGAATCTCTTGAGGAGATTTATGGTGTAAGGAAAGCTGAAGCATCCCACAAGACAGGCAAGATAAAAGTGAATTATGATGAGAAAAAGGCGAGCAGATCAAAGATAGATGAAGTGATAAAAAAAGAAGGGTATAAAATAATAGCATGATGGAGGACAAGATAATAATGACAAAGACAAAATTCAAGGCAAAAGGCATGCACTGCACAAGCTGCGAGACTCTGATCGAGAAGAGTCTTAAGAAGATAGATGGAGTGCGCAATGTGAAAGCTGATTATCCATCAGAGACAGTATCTCTTGAATTTGATGAGAGCAAAGTGAAGATCAAGGATGTTGTAAGGGCTGTTGAAAGCAAAGGATACACTTTCCGCAAGATTGGGCCAAAAGAAGGAGATAAAGGAGGAATAAGCAACAGCACACTTGGAATAATATTTGGCATATTAGGTGTTCTTGTAATTTTATACTTTGCATTCAGGTTCTATGATTCGGTCAGCATTCCTGAGATAAGCCAGAACATGGGTTATGGCCTGCTTTTCCTTGTCGGCCTGCTCACAGGATTCCACTGCATAAGCATGTGCGGAGGATTTGTCATAGGATACACAACAAAGGATGCTGAGAAAGGGATACATCCATTAAGATCCCATTTTATGTATGGGCTGGGAAAGACTGCATCTTATACAATCATAGGAGCTGCATTCGGGCTTTTGGGTTCAATAATCGCTTTCACGCCCCTGATGAGAGGAGTTGCAGGA
>JAHJCS010000214.1 GCA_018812465.1 Nanobdellota archaeon
AAGTGCTGAAGAGCAATCCAAAGGCTGATAAAGCCCTTATCAGGAAAGCATATGATTTTGCCAAGAAGATCCATGAGGGTCAGACCAGGCAGTCAGGAGAGCCTTATATAATCCATCCTGTTGAGACAGCCAAGCTTCTTGCAGGTTTCAGGGCTGATTCTGCGACTATATGCGCTGCTCTTCTGCATGACTGTGTTGAAGACGGCCACATCTCACTTGATGATGTAAAGAAGAATTTTGGTATAGAGATAGCTTCACTTGTAGAAGGAGTCACCAAGATAACCGGAGTCCAGTTCAATTCAAAAGAGGAATATAAAGCAGAGAACCTGAGGAAAGTGCTTCTTGCGACATCAAAGGATATCCGTGTCATGCTCATTAAGCTTGCTGACAGGCTTCACAACATGAAGACCTTGAAGCACTTCAGAGAAGACAAGCAGAAGAGGATTGCTCAGGAGACACTTGATATCTATGCTCCGATTGCCCATAAGCTTGGCATGTGGAAGATGAAAGGTGAGCTTGAAGATCTTGCATTGAAGCATCTTGATCCAGAAGCATACAATAACCTGAGAGATAAGATATCCTCAAAGAGGCAGGAGAGGGAAGAGAGGGCAAAGCAGCTCATCAAGACAATCAAAGATAAGCTGAAGGAAAGAGGCATTGAGGCTGGTATCGAGGGCAGGGCTAAATATTTCTATTCAATATACCAGAAGATGAAGAAGGAGAAGAAAGATTTCAATGAGATCTATGATCTTATTGCCATTAGGATAATAACAAATACTGTGCCTGAATGCTATGCAGCTCTTGGAATACTTCATGAGTTATACAAGCCAATGCCTGGAAGGTTTAAGGATTACATCTCTGTGCCAAAAGCAAATGGCTATCAGTCCCTGCATACCTCTGTGATAGGGGGCCATGGAAGGATAATTGAGGTGCAGATAAGGACAATGGATATGCATCACATGGCAGATGAGGGCATAGCAGCCCATTGGAGATACAAAGGAGAAGAGAGAGACAAGAAGTTTGACAGGAGGATGAGTTGGTTAAAGCAGCTTCTTGACTGGAAAAGGGATTCTAAGACAGCAGAGGAGTTCGTCGAGTCTCTCAAGATTGACCTGTTTGAGAACGAGATTGTGGTGTTCACTCCAAGAGGCGATCCTATCTCTCTTCCTGAAGGGTCGACTCCGGTTGATTTTGCATTTTCAGTGCACACAAACATAGGCAACCAGTGCTCTCAGGCTGAAGTCAACAATATAATCGTGCCTCTTGACTACAAGCTGAAGAATGGAGACATAGTCCATATCCTCACAAAGAAGAATGCCAAGCCTTCAAGGACCTGGCTGAATTTTGTGAAGCTGTCTAAGGCAAGAAGCAAGATAAAGACCATTCTTAACATAACAATAGATCACAAGGAAAAGCAAGTTACAAAACCAGAGCATGATATCATGAATCTGATTGATATACTCACAAAGAAAGCCCCTCTCAAGTTTTCCAAGTGCTGCAATCCTAACTATGGAGATCCTGTCATAGCATATTACACCAAAGACGGCAAGATCACTGTGCACAAGAAAGACTGCAGAACTCTTGGAGGGCTTTCTGATAAGAAGATAGCAGCTGTCAAATGGAAAGGAAAGGCTGAAGACTTTATCAAGATTAGGATAGTTGTGACCGACAGGGTCGGCGTACTTGCAGATATTCTTAATCTGATATCCACAAAGAAGGTCAATATCCAGTCAATCTATACCAGGGCAAAAAAAGATAAAGTTGTGATAACAATTAAGATCAAGATACCTGAGGGTATGGACACAAATGAGGCAGGTAAAGAGTTAAGGGCGATTCCAGGAGTCATTGATGTGAAGAAGGTTGAATGAAATTTTAGGTCCATAACAAGCATAAATTTTATAAATGAATACAATCCTTTAAATCATATATAATAGATGTGAGGGGACAGATGGATACCAAGAAATTCAATACAAAAAGCGTAATGTTGAGCAGGAAGCCAAGGGCTGATGAGAATGATGAGTTCAAGACAGCTCTCATTGCATTATACACAGAGAATAATCCTCACAAATCAGGTGTTGTTCCTACTGAAGTGCTTGAGTACCCTAACATAGAGAAGATAAGGATAAGAGACCTTAATGTGTCATATTATCTTGAAGGAAATGACACTATAATCAATGATCTGAAAACAGTCACTATTGAGATTGATGAGAAGAAGAGGAAGATAGTCCTCAGAGCAGAGCAGGATAAGGTTGAGCAGAGATAATTCTTGGAATGTTTTTACTTTAATCAATCATTAGTTTCTCAAGATATCAAAGAAAGCACTCTGATATGATTTCTATGGGGTGCTTACTCTTCCTCGCCTTTCCTTTCATAGCACATACTCTGGATATAGGAAAGGTGAGGTTTGCTAGTCCATGCTGAATATCCTGAGAGGACAGGAAGCCTCACTCCGCCACTTCAAGTTGCAGCAGGGCTAGGCGGAGCTAGGAAGATTTAGCGCCCTTGACATATTCAACTTTAGGTGTTTAATCCTTAAAATAGGGCAAAGTCAATAAACTCCAGACAATCAGTTAATATCGCGGTTCTGCTGCGTTCCCACAGCAGAACCTTGTTTTCTAAAAAAAAGAACATCAGGCTATATTGAGATCTCTCTTAAGGTCAGGATGAATCATCATGCCTTCTTCTGAGAACTCATCAAAGAAGCTATCTTCTTCAAGTCTTATCAGTTTTATTTTTCTCATT
>JAHJCS010000215.1 GCA_018812465.1 Nanobdellota archaeon
AGAGAACATCCTGGGCTGAAGCTCCTCAAAGACAATGCCGCATTTAGGGCATGCCATCTTTGATGAATACATCTCCTCTTTTCCACTCTTGTCAATGATTATCACAAGTCCGTCAGATCTTTTAATAGCATTCTCAACCGCCTCAGTTATCCTGCTTGCGTCTTTTGTTTCTGTCTTGTCTATCACTATGTCTATGTCATGTTTCTTGTAGCGGTCAAGTTTTATCTTCTCATCAGTCCTGTAGACTTTCTTATCTACACGGACCTTTGAATATCCTTCTTTGTTCAGGTCAAGAATGAGCTTTTCATATGTTCCTTTCATCTGCCTGATTATCGGAGCAAGGATAGTCACTTCTCCTGCTGAACTCTGCATTATCCTTTCTGCTATTCTCTGAGGAGACTGGGACTCAATCCTGATATTATGCTCAGGGCAGTAAGGAACGCCAATTCTTGCAAAAAGAAGCCTCAGATAATCATATATCTCTGTCACAGTTCCAGCAGTGCTCCTTGGATTCTTGCTTGTAGTCTTCTGCTCTATTGCTATTGCAGGAGAGAGGCCTTCTATGGAGTCCACATCAGGCTTGTTCATAAGGCCCAGGAACTGCCTGGCATATGCTGACAAAGATTCGACATATCTTCTCTGGCCTTCTGCATAAAGTGTATCAAAAGCAAGGGTCGATTTTCCGCTGCCTGAGAGGCCTGTTATCACTATGAATTTGTCCCTTGGAAGCTCTATAGTCACATCCTTGAGATTATGCTCTCTTGCTCCACGTATTATGATATTCTTCATGTTACCCCCTAAAGATTATGTAAATGACTGGTTTATAAATTTATTTAAGTACAAAACAGTAAAAAACATGAATGATTAAAGGTTATAATCACTATTGATTAATACAGATTGAAAAGGGTTATAGGATTAATTCAGGATTTAGGTTAGAATATAAAAATAGCTCCACATGGATTTGGAACACATAGTATTACTCTGTGCACACATAAATTAGTGTGGGCACTCGTTTTGCTCGGCCCGGTTCTATGCGCTGCTTTAATCTGATTCTTTGAATATAATAGCTCGCACGGATTCGAGAACGAGCGTTTTAATAAAACCCTCGGGAAAACACAGGCGGCTCCTAGTGCTTTGCACCGGAGCCCCCTGACCATAGCCCCGCACGGATTTGAACCGTGGTCACCTGGTCCAGAGCCAGATATCCTTGACCGCTAGACTACGGGGCTTTAATAGGGCTGAAAAAGAGGGTATTTTTAAATATTCTGGTTGAGAATAGGCACCTATAAAAATATGATAGAACCAGATAAACAGGGTTATAAAACAATGTTTAGGGTTATAACCAGTATATTTCACTGATGGTTAAGCTCGCCCAGAACCTGCCCAAGCTTATCAAAATTCTCACCAAATGCCTGCCAGTCATTCCCCATAGAATCAATTATATTATCATAATATCTGCTGGCTTCCTGTATAAGTTCTGCCTGTGTCCTCATCCCGCTGTCGGAACTCTCTGCTGCCCTGCCGAACAATGCCTCTAAAGCAATCTCAAGCGTATCTTCCATCACTACTTTATCGCCGTCAGACACAAGTACCTTCTTCATCTCTGGCAGTTCTCCTTGTTCTGCCTGGAGATATAATGGTTCAATGTAGATTATGCTCTGGTCTATAGGTATCACAAGAAGATTTCCCCGGGTCACACCAGATCCTCTCTGAGACCATAATGTCAATTGCTGTGAGATCACAGAATCCTGGTCGAACTTTGCTTCTATCTGTGAAGGGCCATACACCAGCTTGTCTTTTGGGAACCTGTAAACAAAAAGCTTCCCATAGTCATCACCATCAGACCTGGCTGCGATCCATGCTATCATATTGTCTTTCTTGATAGGTGTGAATGGGCTCATAAGCACAAACTCAGGCTGTTCTTCACCTGGAAGCTTGATTATTATGTAATATGGTTCCATAGGCACCTGCTGGCCTGAGCCATATATCTCATTAGGTATCCCCCATGCATCTTCCTTGTTGTAGAACACCACAGGATCATCCATATGGTAAGTCTTATACATCTCTGCCTGGATTGTGAACAATCCCTCTGGATATCTGATATGCTTCTTGAGGTTCTTTGGCATTGAAGAGAATGTCAGGAATTGTTTCGGGAAGATCTTTGCATATGTCCTTATGAGAGGGTCAGTATCATCAACAACATAATATGTCACATCACCATCATAAGCATCAACAACGACCTTGACTGAATTCCTTATGTAATTCATGCCTGTCCAATCGACCTTCTCAGAGTAAGGATATCTTGTGGATGTTGTGTAAGCGTCCTGAATGTAATACATCCTTCCATCATCTATGACAAGATAAGGGTCATAGTCAAGCAATAGGAATGGTGTCACTTTCTTTATCCTGTCTTGTATACTTCTTCTGAACATTATCTTGCTCTCTGATGTGACATCTGATGACAGCAGTATCTTTAGGTCTCCGAACCTTAGGGCCATCATAAGCTTCTTTAAGAAACTATCAAGCACAACACCGCCTTCACCGTCGTATTGATTGTATTCATTGGTATTGCCTTTTGGATAATCAAACTCCTGTGTCTTTGTGTTCACGAGCACAAAGTTATTCTCCTGTTCTCCATAATATATCTGAGGTTTGTCCACCCTTATGCTCTCTTCCTCAACTGTGTAGACTGGGGGTATATCCTTGATTAAGTATTCAGGCAGGCCTGCTTCAGTAACATCATTCACAGGGCTCATCACAACACCATAACCATGAGTATATATCATATGCAGATTGACCCAGGTCTTGGCATTTGCTGCTATCTTATCCTGGTTGATCTCTCTTGGTGAGAGCATCACCTCAGTGTATTTTCCATCTATCTCATACCTGTCAATATCAACGTCTGCAAGATCATAATATAGTCTTATCTCCTGGGTCTGCTTGTAGGTCTGCGTGAGCGGTCTCCAGTCAAGCAGCCTGACATTATCAAGAGTAGGTGAAGCATTATAGAGTGTTTCCTTATCAATTGGTTTTACCTCAAAATCTTTTGTCTCAATATTGTCAATACCATAAGCCATTCTTGTGAATTTGATGTTATTCTCTAGATAAGGTGTCTCAAGATTAATCTCATTCGGAGAGACCTTGAGTGATTGTATTATTCCTGGAATGATTGACACACCTATGAAGAAAATCAGTATATAACCTCCTATCGCAACAGCAAGGATATGCCTTTTCCTCATCTTTGTTGCTAGGACTGCCCATAATGAGAACACTACAGCAACAAGAAGAGCAAGCACAATCATTATCTTTATCGCAGGAAGGACAACCGTGACATCAGTATATCCTGCTCCGACAACAATTCCTTTCTCAGAGTACATTATCGAGAACTTTGATAAGTGATGCTTCACTGCAATCATGATGAAAGCCAATGCTCCGAGCACACCTAAGTGTGTGGCCTGTTTCCTGCCCAAAAGGGACATGGTGATATCAATAGGGTTGTTGGCATGGTTCATTCTTTGTTCGATGAAACTTGTTATGTGATACCTAAGATAATCAGCAGCCACAAGCATTATTGTGAGGATTATACACCAGAAAGCCATGCCCCATACTGCTTCATAGAATGGAAGAGTGAAGACATAGAATCCGATGTCTTGCATGAACACTGGATCCTGTATGCCAAAACTGACCTGGTACTGATATTGGAGAAGGGTGAACCAGTGCGCCTGGCCTATAAGGCCCGTGAAGAATGCGAGCAGAGCGCTTATGCCAAGCTTGAGTCTCATGCTTGTCTTTGACCTTGTG
>JAHJCS010000216.1 GCA_018812465.1 Nanobdellota archaeon
CTCAAGCGTGATAAAGGTCGCGAATGAGAAAGGAAAGTATATAGGAATCTGTGGCCAAGCACCTTCAGATTATCCAGAATTCGCTCAGTTCATTGTAGAGGCAGGCATACATTCAATGTCACTTAATCCTGATACTGTCGTGAAGACAATATTCAAGATTGAGGAGACAGAGAAGAAACTGGGAATACTTCCGAAGCAGTGAGCTATCTATTATTTCTTTTTCTTAATTTATTTCTTTTATTCTAAGAAAGATCATCTCTTAGAGAAGGAAGATTAGATTCATCAGTGAATATGATGTTCACATAATTAGGATCTTCATCCTCTGATTCAGGTATATGCCGGTTATGAAAAGAATCATAGCTCTGCTGCAGTGTCCTTGCTGATATCTCCAGCAGATCCATTGCAGGGATATTCTCAAAAGGGCATGACACAAACAATATAGAGGTATTGGTTTCATCATATTTCTTCTGCATGCCGTCAATCATTGACTTCAGATGTTCTTTGTTATTCTGGTATTTTTCAGGAAGGATTATGGCCCCATCAAGAATAAGATGATTATGGTTATCAGGAGTTGAAGACATCATATAGAGCTTATTCCCAGCCACAAAAAACACAATAGACTGATCATGGCCATTGAGATAAGTCTCTTCAATAATATCTTTATAAGGCTTCTCAGAAAAGAAGCTCTCAGGATCAATAAGGAAAGTGCAGTCATAAGCAAAACCCATGAGAGAATCATATGATTCTCCTATGCGATTGAGATCCACCACAGGCAGGTTTCTTTGGACATGATCAAGCTCATAATCAACAAACTGATCAAGGAACCTATCATCTTCGCTCTCATCAAGAAGCCTTGAAGCTGCCTGCTCAAGAGATTCTTCTGAACCATCAAGTACTTTGAAGTCTATAAGGCTGTACTCCTGGCCAGTATGATCAGCGAATTGGATAATAGCTCCCCCATGGGCGCGGACCAATGCTTTGTAATGCAGCTCAAAATGCTTTTCATAGAAATCAGTGAATAACTTTAAATGAGCATCAACAGATGCTAGTATATCAAAATCTTCAGGAAGATCCTCTGGATCCTTAGTCAAATAGCTGAGATCAGGCACTGAGAATAATTTTACATGATTTACAAGCTCATCAAGGTACTTGTTCTCAGGCTCATAATCCAGGTCAGGTTCAAACAGATCAGACATATATATGTGAGTAACAAGATTATATATAAATATTGTGTGTTTTAGTATTCTGGAGTGGTCAAATAAGCAGTTTATAGCCATTTTAAGACAAAATATATAGATATTAAGATTGACCACATCCTAAACTAGTGCCAATAATCTCTATACAGCACTACAACAAGCTTTATAAACCACCTCTTTTCCCTAGCCTATATACAAATTTAGGATAGGGAAAATAAGGAGAGATCCCTTGGACTATCGCCTCAGGGCCATAGAAGGGTGGACAAATGGCAGTTGATGAAAAAACAATAAAAGAAACAATAACACAGCTTAAAGAGAGTTCTAAAAAGCGTAATTTTGCCCAGAGTTTCGATCTTATAGTCAATCTTAAGAATCTAGATCTGAAGAAGCCAGACCAGCAGCTTGACCTTTATGTCCAGCTGCATTACAGCAAGGGAAAGAGATCAAAGATCTGCGCTCTTGTCGGCCCTGAACTTCAGCCAGAAGCTGAGAAAGTATGCGACAAGACAGTTGTCCAGCAGGATTTCGCTAATTTCTCAAAAGATCCCAAGACCATCAAAAGCCTTGCATCAGAATACAATTTCTTCATAGCTCAGGCAAATATAATGCCGCAGGTAGCTACAACATTTGGTAAGGTATTTGGCCCAAAGAAAAAGATGCCAAATCCTAAAGCAGGATGTGTTGTTCCTGCGAACGCTGGCTTAAAGCCATTGTATGACAGGCTTCAGAAGACTGTCAGGCTGTATGCTAAAGAAAGACCTCTTATCCAGATCCCTGTAGGAAACGAAACCATGGATGAGAAAGAGATCATAGATAATATCCTTACAGTCTATGACCAGCTGATACATCATCTTCCTCTTGAAAAGAATAACATTAAGAGCATACTGCTCAAGCTCACAATGAGCAAACCTATACTGATCAAATAGATGATAAAATGGCAGAAAAGAAGAAAGCGCATGTCGCTCAGTACAAAAAGGACGCTGTGAACGAGCTTGTGAAGCTATTCAGGGAGAATCCTATAGTAGGTACTATTGATGTAGAGAATCTTCCTGCACCTCAGTTCCAGAAGATGAGGGCTCAGCTAAGAGACACTGTCAAGATAACAATGACCAAAAGAAGGCTCATGAAGCTGGCCATAGAGAAAGTCAAGGAGGAGAAGAAGGGCATTGAGAATATTGTGCCTTATCTGAGAGGCATGCCAGCACTGCTTTTCACAAAAGAGAATCCATTCACAATCTACAAGCTCATAAGCAAAAACAAGTCACCAGCTCCTGCAAAAGCAGGACAGATTGCTCCAAAGGATATTATAGTGACTGCAGGACCAACACCTTTTGCGCCAGGGCCTGTTATAGGAGAGCTTGGAGCAGTAGGCATAAAGACAGGTGTTGAGGCAGGAAAAGTTGCTATAAAAGCAGACTCAGTTGTGGTCAAAGAAGGCCAGGTGATAAAAGCTAATGTCGCTTCAATACTCTCAAGGCTTGGCATCAATCCTATGGAGATTGGCCTGAACATAACAGCTATGAATGAAGAAGGAACAATCTATGAAAGAAAGATACTTGCTGTGGATGAGAAAGAATATATCAATAATATAATCCAAGGCCACCAGTGGTCATTCAATCTTGCTGTTGAAGCAGGAATAATGAACAAAGAGACCACAGAGTTCATGATAATAAAGGCAGTTAATGATTCAAAGGCTCTCGCAAGAGAGGCTGATATACTCACAGATGAGACAGTCGGTGATGTGCTCGGGAAAGCAGAAAGGCAGATGAATGCCCTGAAAGCAGAGCTTAAGCTTCCTGATGCTCCTGCCAGCACAGAATAGGAAGATATCATGATCACAATCCCTAAACGGGATTATGAAAGAACCTTAAGCATAAAACTTGAGGAG
>JAHJCS010000002.1 GCA_018812465.1 Nanobdellota archaeon
ACTATATATAAAGCCCAAAAGGTGGTATATATGCCAACTGCGAGATGTATGAGATGCAGAACACAGGTAGAAATAAAAGACCCTCAGGAGATTGTGCTTAAGAACAATCTGAGGTCGCTTAAAGGAGTCTGCCCTAACTGCGGAACTAAAGTAAGTAGAATATTAGGTAAAGCTACTGGAGCTAAATCTAGCGCTAAATCTGCATGAACAGAAAGATAGCTGCTCTGGTGCTTGTGATAATACTTATTGCGAACCTAGTGTTGTTTGCAGTAGGCATGATAAGCAATCTTCTTTTCTGGATCCTTATCCTGGTCATAGGTTTGATATCCTATTTTGGCTTTAGAAATGGTAAAATTAATAAATGAAAACATAAGAGAGTGTGATATGGCAACAAAAATAATATTAGGTCTTGTGATGGCTTTGGCAATAATTCTTGCTGGATGCGGTGGCAAAGCAGCTGAACAGCCTGCTTCTTTGCAGACACCAATCACTGCAAATGAGAATCCTGCAGTACAGCAGCCAGTGCCTCAGAATGATCCTGTTGCAGAGTTGAGGGATATAGAGATAACTCCTTCAGGGAATGAGAAATGTTTCCTGAGCCCATGCGACTGCACATGTTATATGGTGCAGAATGTGCCTAAGGACAAGAAATTGTCAACATGCGCAATAAACTGCAGGGATATCTATGGAATAAGTGGATGTGATTTCACAAACTTCCAGTGCGTGACTCTGAAACTGGATTCAGAATAGAGAGAATTACTCAAATCTTTTTAGATTCTTTATTTTACCAAAATTATAAGTCTTGTCTCCTGCGATAAAGACCTCAAAATCATCCAGATTCTGATGCAGAAAAGGACTGAGCATCTTTTCTCTGAGAACATCTGTTCCCTCTGTCACAAGATTGAATGATGGCAGGACAATGAGCTCTTTTCCTTTGTATCTGCCTTTTAGAAAGCATTTGAAAACCTCTACTCTTGGACCTTCTCTGATAGATACAGCAGGATGCTCATGGCTGATTATTATTGTCCTGGCCTTTTTTGAGATGTTCTCTTTTGAATGGCCGTGCAGGATAAGGATCTTTCCGCTATCAAGCTCGTATCTGTCTGCTATCTCAACACCTCCTTTCTCTGCTATCGGACCTAATGCCTTGTCATGATTTCCTTTGATAAGCACAACTTTCTTTGAATTATCCTGTAGAATATCAATTATCTTGAGAGTCTCTCTCCACTCCTGGTCTGATATCCTGCCGAACTCATGTTTGATGTCACCATTGACTATGATCAGGTCAGGTTTTGCTTTCTTTAGAATTGCTGTGAGGCGCCTTAAGATATCCTTGAACTGGAATCTTGGGACCATGACTCCCTGTTTGTTGAGGGCCTCTTCATATCCTATATGCAGATCTCCGATTATCAAAGTCTTGCCTATCTTCAGGCCTAAGTCCACAATCTTGATTCCTTTTGATATCTCCATATCAGAACCTTTTGAGTTTCTCAATCACATCATCAACAATCCAGTCAGGTGTTGATGCTCCTGCAGTTATTCCGACAGACTTCTTTCCTTTGAACCATGATTCATCCAGCTCAGAGGCATTTTCAATATGCTTTGTCTCGGTTATCTCAGAGCAGAGCTCTGTTAGCTTGTTTGTGTTTGCTGAACTTTTATCCCCAATGACTAGCATCAAATCAGCTTCTTTAGCTGTCTTTTTCGCAGACTCCTGGCGTTCATGGGTTGCATTACAGATTGTATTGACTATCCGGGCATCAGGATCAATAGATCTTATTTTCTCTGACACCTCAATAAATTTATGGCCTGGCTGTGTTGTCTGTGATATCAGACCAAGCCTGCCTAGCCTGACTGATTTCAGGTCATCAGCACTGCTTACAATAATGGGTGATTCAAGACTCTCTGCTATGCCCTTGACTTCAGGATGGTCCTTCTGGCCGAGTATGACCACTTTATAGCCCTGTTTCTCCATATCCTTGGCAGCCTGTTTTGCTTTTGACACAAAAGGGCAGGTTGCATCTATTATCTCAGCTCCTTTCTGTTTTATTGCTTCAAGCTCTCTGTCTGATATTCCATGGGCCCGGATTATCACAATATCTCCTTTTTTTAGACCTTGAACTGATTCAGCGACAATGATCCCTTTTTTCTCAAGTTTCCTGACAACATCCTTGTTGTGCACAAGAGGCCCATAGGTGTAAACTTTTCCAGAATCAGCTGCTTTGCCAGCAAGATCAAGCGCTCGCCTGACACCAAAGCACATGCCTTTCTTTCTCGCTAGAATGATTCTCATGAGACTAATTCTATTAATCTACGGACTAATCCAGGTCTTTGTGATTGGGGCCTAGGTAAAATAGAGGGCATAGGCTTTTCTCTAGAGCCTCCATTCCTCTCAATAAATTGTATAAGTGTCTCTTCAGCTAAATCTGAAACTGAACCAATTTCAGTGATGTTTGGCAAAGCATATCTTGCTGCAAATGTGATGTCTGGATAAGCAGATCTTTGTATGATGTGTTCAGGAGATAGAGGATACTTTGTAGGATTCAAACCAAGTTCTGCTGCAACCTGTGATACATGATATGGAATATCTGGCATCCAGTATCCATCACAAGGGCAACAAAGATCATTGAATATGACATTCTCAGGTCTGAGAATGATAGGTCCCCCTTTCACTAAGACTCTGTCTCCTTGGTCTTGGAGTAGAATCCATGGGATGACATTTTTCTCATCTTGTAATATTGGGTTTTCTGGTCTGAATAGAATATCAATAGATTTATATGCAGTTCCATCAGGCCTTGCATATTTATCTGTTGCAATAATTGAAGATACCATCTCTGGATTTAATCCAAATAATACGATATCTTGATTAGCTCTGATGAAGCCTTCTCTTTCCGGACCTATTCCTGAACCTTGCTTAAATAGTTCAGGCCTGTATCCTGTTAGTTCTGATTTAGGTATAGAATATCCTTCTACCATTTTAACCCCTATAAGACCACTAGATAACATATTTAAATATTTTATGGTTATCAACACATATTAAGTGATGTTAAGCTTCTCAAACACAAGCTCCCTGAGCTTTTTAGGCCAGGTCCTCTCAATTGCTGATCTGTGCTTCTTTACCTCTGTCACAAATCTTGGGCTGATATCATCTATTGTTCCGCCGTCAATCAAGGCAGCTATGTCCTCTTTAACAGATATTGGCAATCTTTTGAGGTTCCAGGCCATGAATTTGAGCTCTACTCTCTCTTTATGCTCCTTGGATTCCTTTTCCTGCTCTGCCTGCCTCCAGATCTCCTCATAATCCATGTCTTTCTCTTTCACAACAGACTTCTTTCCCTTGTTCAGGGATATCTTCACAAGCACATTCTTGTGCATCCTCCTGAGGAACTCCACCTTGTCTTCTATGCGCATCATATCCATCCTGCCCTGAAGCACAAGGTTGAAAGCAAATGGTGAGGGTATTGTTGTAACAATCTCTTTTATCTTGATGGCATCATTGTCTATTAATATCAGGATCCTTTTGGCGCTCTCTAGATCCATAAGATCCTCAAGAACCTCTCTCTTTGCTTCTTTGAGGATGAAAAAATCAGGGCTTATCCTCTTAACAGCATTCAGCAGGATCATTGAGCTGACCTGCTGTCTTCCTACTCTTTTAGTCTTTCCTGCATAATTCCTGAGTATCATCAATGACCTGGTAGCGCAATGCCTGAATCTTCTCTTAAGCACTTCTGTCTTCTCAATGACATTGCTCATGACTGTGCCAAAATCTTTGGGGTTCAGGAGCTTGAAAGCAGTTATTGCATTGATCCTCTTCAAAGATCCGATATAGAATCCATTGTCATTCACTCCGATATCCACATCACTATGCTGGGTCCTGCTTATTGCATAGCCTACTGCTCTACTAAGACAGTCATTGACTCTTCTTCCGAAGAGTGCGTGGAAAACAGCATATCTCCTTCCTGCCTCATCCTGGTAATGCTCAACAACAATCTTCTTGTCAGTTGGTATCTCTTTTACATAATCATACTGCTGCCTGAAATAATTGTAAATTGACTCTGCGCCATTGCTGTCAACATAAAGAAATTCTAGGATGAAATCAACTATCTCTTTCCGGGTCTTGCCTGATTCTATCCTTTCTGCGACAAGCCTTCTGAACCTTCCTATCTCCATGGCAAGGTCAAAGCTCAGTGGAAGCATCTCAGAGAACCATGAAGGCACTGTGGGCGGCCTTTGCGCAGAAGCCCTGACCTGAGCAACCATGCCTCTGCTGAACAGAAACTCATAGACCTCTCCGCCCAATACAAATACATCTCCTCGGTGCAGCCTCTCAAGAAATCCCTCATCTATGGTTCCTATCTTTTTGTCAGCTATCTTGACTATGATATGCGCTTCATCAGGTATTGTCCCTATGTTGGTCATGTGGATGACCCGGCTCATCCTGCCTTTCTTTCCTATCATCCCTGTTTCTGGATCATGCCAGATCTTTGCATAGATGCTCCGGTCCTCAAGAGAGATGAATTTTCCAGAAAGATAATCCACAACATGCATGAACTCATCCTTCTTGATGTCATGGAAACAATATGATCCTTTGATTATGCTAAGCATGTCATTGATATGTATCTTCTCTCCAAGCGCAAGGCCATGAACATGCTGGGTGAGCACATCAAGGCAGTTCTTTGGTATATGTATCTTGTCTATATTTCTGTCCACAGCTGATTTCAGCAGCACAGAGCATTCCACAAGATCATCACGGTCAAGGACAATTATCCTTCCTTTTGTTGTCTCATGCATCCTATGCCCTGATCTTCCTATCCTCTGAAGGGCTCTTGCGACACTTTTTGGGCTTCCTAAAAGTATCACCAGGTCAATAAAGCCTATGTCAATTCCAAGCTCAAGAGAGGTTGAACTCACTGCAACCTTCAGACTGCCATGCCTAAGCCGCTCTTCAATATCAAACCTCATCTCTTTGCTCAGGCTTCCATGGTGCGCACCTATATTCTCTGTATAATTCTTAGGAAATTTCTCTTTCAGATGATGCACAACACGTTCTGTGGCTGCTCTGGTGTTTGTGAAGATAAGAGTGGTCTTATGTTCCTGAATTAGCTTGTCTATCAGAACATACATCTGACTGTGCATCTGGCCATGCTCCACATCAATAAGGTCAGGCACTGGGCTGAGGACCTCAAGATCCATCTTCTTCATGAAATTGACATCCACAATCAGGCAATCCCTGAGA
>JAHJCS010000217.1 GCA_018812465.1 Nanobdellota archaeon
CTGTTGGCAATGTAATATGGCATCCTGCCTCTGGGCTTTACTCTCCTTATCAGTCTCTCTTTCAATAGCTCTTTGAGGTAGTGATTGACCCTTTCCCTGCTCATTCCGCTGGCTTCCAGAATATTCTCAAAATGCCATCTCCTGAGGGTTTCCTCAAAGAACAGCGCCTTTATCCTCTCCATATTTAGTATGATTAACCATACTAATATTTAAATATTGCGGTTTGGGTATATAAACATCATTCAAGACAAGTGGAGAGCGCTAAGAAGACAGGGATATTGACTAAGCTGGAATGATCAACCTATATACAGTGATTACAGATGAAAACATTTATAGATTCTGCATCTTGTAAGTTATGGTTTGTGTTGGCAGAATTTAGGCGTTTTAGGATTCTGCTTGTTTATAAATGCGTGAAATATTGATATATGCGAAATCTTTAAAAAGAATGCCAATCTCATCTACTTAAAAAGAGTGTGAAAACACTCCAGATTTCTTGGAGTAAAAGGTGTTATGATGGATATATCAAAAGAAGCTTTTGCAGCTATTTTCAAACAAACTAATGAGGAATCACAATATCAAAGGCCAGAAAAGCCGTTTGAAATAAGTGTTTTAGGCAGAGGCGAGGGTATAATCATTCCTGACCAGGATCTTGAATTTCTGCTGTCCTGTGCAAGATGGGATCTGCTCCCCCCGTTTGCTGAAGATGGAAGGAGCGCATGGCTTCAAAGAAGAGAGTCTCTTAAACTGGATGACGCAACTGTCTACAATTACAAACTAAAAGGGATTGCAATAAGTGACAGGGGAATAATCAAACCCCCAAGCGATGAAAGGTTTCAAAGATTCTTTGAAGGAGAAAAAGCAACCTTGATCCATATGGGTTTTGGTGAAGGAGGGTCTTTGATTTCTGTTGCTGACCCGCCAAATCCAGTAGGAGGGTTGAAAGCAGGCAGAGGGGAAAGGGAATTCAACAATGCAAGAAGACTTTATGACGCAGGAGTGCCGGCAGTGCTTCCAATCTGCTGGGGAAAATACAATCAGCTGTTTTTTGAGGGCAAGAATATGGAATTTGTATTCCTGGGAATTCCCATGAAAAGTGAATTGAGAGCAGATGGCCTTTTTTTAAGAGAGGAGCGAAAACATGAATTGGGGGATGAACTGTTAGCCACAATAAAAAGAATGTATTCAACTTACAGCGAAAAGAAAAAGAATCTCTATGCATGGAGATTTCTGGATGATGTAGCATACAGTCTTGGTGAAGCTCTTCATGATTTCCATTGGAAAGCGGGTCTTGTAAGGTATGCAGGACATAGCGGCAATTATGGGTATGATAAGGACAAAAAGAGGGTGGTGCTGCATGACTTGGATTCATCTATTTCGCATGAAGAGATACCTGAAGAGACAGTTGGATTATCCATGATTAGGGATTTAGCAAGCGCTTCAGCAGGCTTGTTCAAACTTTACACGCACCTTTTCTTTTACGCAAAGGTCAAAGCTGAGAAAAGGCTAAAGAAGAACGCGTTCAATTCTTTGTTTACAGGTTATTTCAAAGAGGGTGATGCAAAACTTATCAGAGATATGGGAAAGAGTGTTCAATTAATATTTGAAGATCACTTGGCCACCTTAGTCACAAAGAAACCAAACATGGCTGCTTGGTATACTGAGTCACATGACAAAGCCCTGATGTATGTTCCTCCAGCATTGATGGTTATCTATGAAAGAACAGATCTTACAAAGTCTTTCCCGCTCCCATACAAAGCAAAAGAATATTTAGACAGATACATAGTATATCAAAAAGAAAGAAGTGAATTTGTTAAGAAAGTCTTGGCAGGAGTTCAGTAAGATAAGCCTGTATTCTCAGCTAATAGGATTATATCACTGCGTTCACCACCTCCTGAACAAGACTGCAGGATAATACATTTTCCTTTAAAATGCACAAAGCTGGAATAATCACTTTATAGTAATAAAGGACGAAAGTTTTATATATGAGTTTAGCAGTATCTGAGACATGACAATAGACTTTGAACTATACCTGCTTAAGAAGCCTGATTTCAGTTCTCAGGTAATAAAGCAGTTTGGGATGGAGCATGACCCAGAATACCCTGTAAAAGATTACAAAGCATACAGATGGAAGCCGATAAAGAATGAACACCATCTTTGGGTGTATGAGAATACAAAACCGAGTATAGCAGTCAATGCATTCTATCTCATGGATGGAGAACTTGATGGAGAAAGCTTAGCATCCAAAGTAAATGAACTCAGGATGAACAATCATTTTATTCCTTATTCTTTCATCAAGAAGCTAAGAAAGGATAAAGGAGAGATATCAGCAGATCAAACTCTTTACAGCCTCCTTGAACAGTATCCTAAGCTCAGCAGAATGTTTCCTGAACTGGAGCCAGTATGGGGCGTAGTAAGAGAATCTCATGGAGCGCCTGTCTATCAGGTATCTTTTGAGGCAAAAGCATATTCTTCAGTTGAACTGCTCGCGCAGGTCTGCCGCCTGGCCAGGTTCATGGCATCAGCTTACAAAGGATTGTTATGGAATGAAGAAACGCGGGAGTTTGGTTTTCCTGATGTTGAAAAGATTCAGAGAAACTACTCAGAAGCAATGGGTGATCTGGGATTCATAGCAGAGAGTAAAGGTGCAAAGCTGATTATCCCAGGAGAAAAAGAAGAACCAGAACAGCCTTCAGATAAATGCAAGATAATACCTTTTCCTTTAAAATCTATTAAACCAGAATGATCAATAATTCTCAAAGCTCATGTCAGCCTTTGTCATGCTGTTGCTGAACTTTATCTCCTTTGAGTTCTTCTTTCCTTCATAGAATATCTGGTCCAGGCCATACCATACTGAGAACCATCCTGAGGGTTCCATTATAACAAGCATTATTGTGCCGATGAATCCGAGATAATCCATCTGGTACATTAAGCTTGCTGCGATCATAAGAACAAAACCAACTATTGTGAACACAACACCTTTCTTTATGATCTGTCTTGATTCAGACTCCAGTGACGCAGCCTGCTTCCTGAAATAATCCCTAAGCCTCTTTTTTATAATTGATTCCTGATCTGTCTTTCTAAGGCTGGCAGGCACAAGGAACTTCAGCTCAAAATGCCCGAGTTTTGCCTCTTTGACAACTTTCTTTGCCTCATTCAGGAAGTCATCAGAAAGAAGCCTCTTTGAGTAAGGCCTTGGGTCAAAATCAGAGAAAATATCATTATAATCATCAATCCACATGCTTATCTGGCTCTTCTCAAGGATCTCCTCTACAAAGACCTTCTTCTTATCAAGGGCCGGAAGCTTCTTATCCTCTTTTTTGGGCTCCATAGGTTATAATCTATATATCAGGTTTATATATTTTTCCAAAAAATACTTTTATTCTACCTGAAAAAAACTGACTGAATAAATGATTTATTTTGTCTTTCTTACATATTCTCCGCAATAAACACATTGGGAATGAAAGTATTACGCATAACACGAATATCTTCCGAGAAATCTGCAGTAAGGCTTATTAAATATATTTGCCTATATCCATTAAGGTTTGTAAAGACTAATCAGCAGGTGTGATTAA
>JAHJCS010000218.1 GCA_018812465.1 Nanobdellota archaeon
ATTTTTATGCAGCAGAGAACACATTGAATGCTCAGCTTGATGATCTTATAGAGAGAGGACAGATTCCTGATTATTTCGTAAGGATTGGAGTAAAAGAAAGACCGCCTATGTTCTGGGTAAAAGAAGGATTTGAAGATGCATTCACTGATTTTTACCATAACAGCAATCTTCTAGACCGAAGAGTCAAGTCAAGTCATCCAGATGATGCAAAAGGGGGCCTGAATAATCCTTATATCTATGACCCTAAAGGCCAATATAAGACTAATGACTGGCTTATAATCAATGAGACAGACCCTTCAACAGGAGAAAAGATAGGCAAAGTAAGAGTAAGCTATACATACCAGAGTGAGGGAAGATTCTTTGCGCAGTATGAGGATGGAGAGAAAGTCTCTGGATCATTTGAGATGGCTGCTGCTTCAAAACCATCTGGCAAATCTAAGGCCAAGAAATGAGCAGGTTTCTGTTTAATATCGATCAATCTTTATCATATTCACAGCCCACAGCATCCCAGCATCACATCTATAGAATACGTTCCTGAAAGGCCTTCCTTTGTGGTCATACACCTCAAGGAAGTTCTTATGTTTCTCAACAAGGCCAGAATACTGCTTTACATATCTCTCAAGCTCTTTCTTCTTCTCAAACCTGGCTAGGCAGTCAAGGAAGCATAATCCTACATTCATCCACACTGAATCCCTTTCATAATCTCCCACAACAAGCTCCTGCCAGACCATTCTCTGGCCTTTGATCTTTCTCTTGCCTGAATATTTCAATGGAAAAGGTCTGTCCAGGTCTGCTTTCTTGATATGCTTGAGGCAGGACTCAAACATCTTCTTGTCTTTGAACACTCCTGTCCAGAATGGGAATACATTTGCATCACCATAGGCATTGTCAATCTTGTTCATATCATCATAGAAGAACTTTCCATTCCATAGCTCTTTCTTCATCCTCTTCCTGATATCAAATCCTTTGAAAGGATTAGAAAGGCCAAGCTCATCAAGGTCCATGCTGAGCATTGCTGCCATACTGTTGTCATAAGCAGATGATTTCCTCTTTGAATAATCCTTCATTGAAGAAAAGCTCCTGTCAGACCTGACCATGCCAGTCTCTGGATCAAAGATTATCTCAAAATATCTTTTTATTTCATCCAGAAGAAATGATCTATACTTTTTTATCAGCTTCTTTGAGCCAGCAATCTTCAGGGACCTGATCATGAATGGCAGAGAGTCAGAAGCAAAGCCTGGAAAATCATACGGCTTTCCTCCTGGTGTTATTGTTGTTGTTATCCTGCCTGCTTTCTGAAATCTTGCAAGCGCATATTCAAGTGTCTCAGCAACCTCAAGTTTATATCCCTGTTTGACAAGTGCTTCAGTACATATCCCAAAATCACGCGACCAGAACTGGGCAAAGTTGCCTGTTGATGTCATAAAATATTTTTCCCTGCTGTTCCAGCAGTCATCAACAACCTTCTTGCAGATATCCTGCGGGCTGCCAAGATATTTATCATGACTAAATAGTTTAAGATAAACAGAATGTCTGAATATTCTAAGTCCTTCTGATATCTGGGTTAACATTTGTTTTTGAGTTCATGAAAGAACGCGTACAAAATCCCGACTCGCAGGCTTGTCCGGGATTTTGATGCGTTTAAAAAGGTAAAATCCCGACTCGGCAAGCCTCGTCTGGGATATACTTTTATTAAACGGACCTGATGGGATTTGAACCCACGACCCCCTGCTTGCTCAGCCAGTCTCTTGGCTTAGGAGGCAGGTGCGCTATCCAGACTGCGCTACAGGCCCATATCATATATGTTTATATACAAGAATTGGCCTGTTTTTAATAGTTTGTGGTTCTTGGGGCATATCAAACCATTTTCATAAGGTCTTTTGTATAATAAGCGATATACCTATCATCTAATAAAAAACAATCATAATAGAATTATAATCATCATGCAACTTTCCTGATTTCATCTATATTAGGGATTTTTGTGCAGAAATAGTGTATTGCAACAAGTCCAAGAGCGCCTTGTGACGAAAGAAGTACACGATTGCATATCTCATTGCAAAGTGACCCTAATCCTTTAGATAAATTCAGTTCTTTGTCTGATAAATCTATCAAATTTTGAGTATATTCAGGCACAAAAATCTCCTGGCTAGGTAATCTTCCTTGATATAACTGAGAGGCGATTCTTTCTAGATCTTCTTGGTTCTCTCTTACAAATTTATCAACTGAATTTATTATCAGATTTTGACCCTTATAAATGAATGTGTCTTGTTCTGCACGAGCAGAA
>JAHJCS010000020.1 GCA_018812465.1 Nanobdellota archaeon
CAAGAATCATCTTAAGTTTATGGCAAAGCCAATTGCTCCAAGGATTAAAATCAGGGGCAAGTCTTTGTTCGGCAATCATAAGACCTTCAGAGGGCTTTTCGTTGCTTCACTCATAGGAATACTGGTGTTCCTTATCCAGGTGCTTCTCTTTAGGTATTCAACTTTCCAGATGATAAGCATATTTGATTATGTTCTGTTTTTCCAGAGATACAACATACTTCCAGGATTCCTCCTTGGTTTCGGAGCAATATTCGGTGACATGTTTGAGAGCATGATAAAGAGGCAGCTTAACAGGCCTCCTGGCGCTAAGTTCATCCCATGGGACCAGATAGACTTTGTTTTTGGTTCTTTGCTCTTCATATCACTACTTTATATCCCATCCTGGAAAGCAATACTGATAATATTCCTGGTGACTCCTTTCGGGCATATAGGCATGAATCATCTAGCCTACTATCTTAAGATCAAGAAAGTAAAGTGGTAATGCTGTTAAGAAGAAAAGCGCATTTGATCCAAGGATATAGAACAGCTGCCATACTCTGGATTTCTCTTTATGCCTCATGACACACAATGTGCCTGACGCAAGGCTGAAAATGAATATGAGGCTTGCGGTTATCTTAAAAAGAATAGGCACTTGGGCCATCACTGCGAACATAGCTCCTAATATCCCATAAGCTATCTTCTGGGCTGCTCTTCCTCTTCCTACTTTTATGAAAACCCCTACTGCCATCAGAGAGATTGCTCCCCAGGTAGGGCTCCTGAAATACATGAGAAGAAGCATGACCAGTATAAAACATATCATATGCAGTGCTTCAAAATATTTCTTTCCTGGCTTGAGCTCTTCAGGAGATATCAAAGCAAGAGCATAACCTCCCATCACTCCAAGATATGCAATCACTGCTGTGAGAAGGTAGCTTAGGAACTCCATCTTGAATGCCCCCATTGTATAAGAAGATCAGCCTTGATATTTCCCATCTCAGGGATGTCGCATGCACCAAAGCAAGAACCAAGCCAGATAAATATTTCAGCACCTGTCTTTTCTTTAAGTGTGTCTGTGATCTCTCCTGCTTTTGGCTTTAAGCCATCAGGCAGCTGGATGCATACCTTCTTTGCTTTCTGCTTCTTTATTTCAGAAACAGCTTTTTCAAGCTCTAGATTATAATCATTCATCTATAATCACCAGGATATCATATGATCAGTCTCTTTCTCTTCCTGATGGACAAGGCTTCCTTTATAACCACATGCATGACATTCATAGAAACCTCCTCCATTAGTATGTACAAATTTCAGATCCAATGCTCCACAGTGTGGGCATTTTGTCAGAGTTTCAATTATCAATCTTTCTTGCTTTTCTTAGCTGCTTTATTCAGATCTTCCATGAATTTATCAACATCAATTCCATGGGCCATAGCGCCCTGCTCTACTGTCTCAAATGCAGCCACATGGCAGCCTATACAGTGCATTCCATGCTTGAACATGACTTCTGCTGTGCCTGGATATTTGTGGACAACTTCGCCTATTGGCATATCTTTTGTTATAAGCTGGCCTTCGGAGCTGTCTTTTGCAGGCTTTGAAGCCTTCTTTGCATTCTCTTTTGCTGGTTTCTTGGTTGTTTTTGCCATAATAAATGGTTATGCTGTTCTATATTATAAATATTATGCAGCCTAAGGGTTACCTAAGGCCATATATAGAAATGGCGTAAATACTACTTTCTGATGGTGAAATGGGAGAAAGATTTATATATCCTATATTATACACTTTATATATTAGGTATTACATAATCAGGTGGGGGTATGGAAATAAGCGAAGATGAACTGAGTTCATGGATTCCTGACAGGGAGATACTCCTACAGCTTATGGATCCTCATCAGGAATTTCGTCAGAAATATCTTGCGAGCTTAAAAGAGAGAATATTTTCTATTCCAGGTGATAAGAGATTTCTTGAGGATATTGTCTTAAGGACCCTTGTCAAGAGCACAGGTAGGAATGAATCTGGATCTTCTTATTCTAGAGATATATTTCATTTAGGTGATGTTGACAGTTGGCAGAGCTTTTATCTTCTTGGAGATTCTGGAAGCGGCAAGACATTATACCTTAAAAGATTATGTTTGTCTGCAGCAAGTGGGGAACATGATAAGTTGCCTGTCTATATAGACCTCAAGACCTATGATGGGACTCCTCTTGATGAGTTTGTCATCAAACAGATTAACCTGCCTGAATTCAGATGGATTATTAAGGATATGCTGAATCATGGAGAATTTGAGATACTTCTCGATGGGTATGATGAGATGACTCAGCATCAGCTTACTCTGCGTGACCAACTGAACAATAACCGAGAATCAGATAATCTTGAATCATCATTAATCTCAAGGAACAGGATAATACTCACAGGAAGGAATGATTTAGCATTTATTCCTGAGTTTATGGCAAAATATGTCATCCAGCCATTGGAAAAAGAAGACATAGCTGATTATGTGAAAGCAAAAGTGGCCAATGGTTTGCTGAACTATCTCCATAATGATCAGGGATTACTGGAATTCTTCAGCAGGCCTTTATTCCTTAATTATCTGATTGAGCTTTATAAACGAGATGGAAAGATCCAAGTGCAGAACAAATCAGAATTATACCGAAAGATAATCCACAGCAGACTCTTAAGAGAGGAGATGAGGGCTGGAGGAAACAACATTGAAAGAGTTTTTGATTTCTCGAATGAAATCAACATGCTCACTCAGATAGGATATCTCATGCAAACCGGCAGAACATACGAATTTGACCAGGATTATGCTGTTATTCTCAGTATCTTTGGGCGTTTTAAAGAAGAAGAGGATCCTGAACTTAAGATGATTTTAGACAGCCAATGCGAGACTGCAATGACTGAGTTCAAGATTAAATATAATGTGTCATTTGATGAAGATGAATCAACAAAAGAAGAACTTAAAGAATTAGGTTTTCCAGTATATATCATTGAGTCTGTGCTCTCTTTGGAAACCGGCAGGCTTTTTCATTCCAGGCCATCTTCATTTGATCATCTCAGCCTTCAGGAGTATTTCTGCGCAAGATGGTTCTATGAACGGATAATTGATCCTAACAATGAGATGTCTATAAAAAAGGCTTATGACCAGTATTGGAGCGAAAAAGAGGAATATAAACAGATAAAAGAGCATGTTGTTGACAAAGAAGAGAAATCCCTGCTCAAAGAAGGCAAGAAAGTGTCTGATAATTGGCGTCAAGTCCTTATCTTCTTGTCAGGCATGCTGAATGAGACTCATCTAGGCGAGCTTTTGGAAACTGTGACTGAGACCTATTTTATGAATTCTGGTGTTTTATATGGTATTGGAAATAAAAGAGGCACATCTTCATTCCACACTGAGTTAATTTTTGCTACTGAACTTATAAGAAACTCTAAAAACAGAAATATTAATACAAAAAGATACTCAGATAAACTGAAAGATATCATAAGCTTGTACGGGTGTAATAATAAACAAGTGGTCAATGCAGTATTCAATCTGCATAATAACTCAGACCTAATAGACTTCCTGATTGAGAATGATCATCATTTCAAGGTATACATAGATGGCAGTACAGACTCTGTCTTTAATATGGACGGCACTGTTGACTCTATTGACCATGAGCCAATATCATCATTTGATAATATAACCGAGCATGAAGAGAAAGAGTTTAAGATGAATCCTAAGAATTATACTTATCAGATAGGATTCCTTCTGGCACTCTTTAACTCTGGCAATCCAAATGCAAGAGAATACCTGGAGAAGGCCATGCCGCCTGAAGAATTCCCTAATTATACTCATGTCACAGCGAAATCCCTTGACTTTCTTGCATATGCAGGATATTCAAAAGCAGAGACTGCCCTTAAAGCACAGGTCAATGATCTGATATCCAAGTTTGAGTCTGAGACTGGAGAGAGATGTCAAAAATATGCATCCCTTCTTCTTGATAGGGCTGTAGAATCCAGACTTGACAGCCATATTGCCATAAAATACATGGAAGATTATGCTAAGAATAAGACAAACCCTAACCGCAGGGAGATGATAAGATTAATGCTGTACCCTCTATTCTCGAATACCCTAAAAGAGTTCATAAATGATACTGATGAACCTCACTGGAAAGAAGCCTTGGAAAACTTTAGTTATTCTGGGTCTGAATTTGTGGACTTGATAGAGAACAACACCAATTCTTATGCTATGCTGCCTGGAGGAAGACAAGTGCCTTTCAAGATAATGGCTTCTTCTATTAAGAATGGGGCGAGAGAAGAAACAGACGATCAGCGTAAAATGCATCGGTCTACTTTTGATAAATATCTTGAGAAACTCGCAGCATACCACTGGGATAAATCTTCTGGAGAGGATTGGATGGTAGAAGATGAGCCTGAGTTTCTTAGATATATATTGCGCAAGTGCGGATTTAGCATGGCGTATCCCTCTTCCTCGGATTATGAAGGTATATCCAGTGATGATCCTCATCATGAATCAAGGTTCTTTAGGTTGCTGAAGAGGCATTACGATGCTTCGCAAGAATTGACCTATTCATATTCCAGCCTTGATCATTATGGCCCTGTCAACAAGTTTGTCCTGTTATCATTGATTAAGCAGGATACCCCCTGGAGAAAGGAGCTTATGCATCAGATCTCTGAGGATAATAGTTTTGATCTACTAAGAATTTTTGCAATAAATGAGAAGGATCCTGACCGGGATTATGCAATAAATCTGCTTAAAGAGAAAGGGGAGTGGAATGATGGATGACCCAGATAGTGTAAACCCTAGAAGGTTCATGGAATTTGAAGACCAGATGCGTCATGAAGAAAAGAGAGAGACTGAAGAATGGTTTGCTCATATACTAAAAGAGACGATGAATCCCTGGGTTGACTCGATCAAGGATAAGAATATTCGCGAAGAAAGAGAAGGGTCTATTAGTTCTATTGTCTTAAGCCGGCCAGGCCAGGTATTCAGCAATGTGCAAAGGAAGCTTGAAGAGATTGCAATAAGCCTGAATGATGATGAGATTCCATCTACAAGATTAGACCTCAGTTATCTGTTAGGATTCTATAACTTCCAGTTCAGGCCAGACCCTGATAAACGTCCTGAGGGTATAGATCTAAAACAGTGGGTCCTTGAAGCAGCTGATGCCTCAGGAGTCATGGATAAATTAAAATGTAAATACACTGAGAAAGAGATATATTCCAGGATATCTCATATATACTGCGAAGGGTATGGGTCAGAGAATCCTTTAAGCGGATTAGTCAAGAATGCCCTGGAGAAGTCTTTTCCTGGATTTGAGACAGGAATACATGAGTTTGATGTATATCTCAAGATTGTCGCCAATAAGATTAAAGAGGTATTCACTAAGAGGGACATAGGTCTGCTTAAAGTGATAAAATCTTCTTTGAAAGAAGGCCATACAGACAGTTATAAAAGGGAACTCATGGATAAAATAGGGCATAATTTTGAAGAAGATTTTAAAGATGCCCTAAAATATATGACTAAACTTCCTAAATTCCTGAAAGATGCTGGCAACCATAAACTATTCACTACTATACTCCGAGAAGACTTTCAATATGGCAGAACCTTTGATGAGTTCATCAGGTTTATGAGCTCAGAGATGAAAACAGTCTCAGAGATCTCCAGGAATCTGGAGAATTCACAATATAAAGAAAGCATTCTATTCCCAATTTTTGGAGAATGTGAACCAGGAATATTTTATGACCCACTGTTCCTTACAAATCTGGATAGGCTTGTATGTGAAGGCCAGTGTAAAGATGAGAAAGAGCTTGTTGAGTTAGCTTCCCTTGATATACCCAATTATAAACCCATGAGATTCGCAGGTAATGGCAACACTTTTGATGTCTGCCTTGTTGAAAGGATCATGCAGAAAGAGAAAAGCCATGACATCTATGAGATACTGCTTGTTCCAAAGAAAGAAGGAAGCTCAGGCCATATCTCCGGAACAAGGATGCTGACTGAGGCAGGCTCTCAGCTTCTTCTTGAGCGGCAACTGGTATGTCTGCATGAGCTACTTAAGAATGTCAAAGGCGTGCCTCGATTCTATGGTGATGTTGAGATAAAGAAAGACTGCAGAAAATTGACTTCCCTTCGCCTTGAATATATCCAAGGAGTTCCACTGAATGAATTTCTTAAAGATCATATTGGCGTGCTGTCAAATGATTCTTTGTCAGAAGAAGGAAGGAAAGAAGGCACAAGGATAATCCTTGAATATATGGTCCGTACTTTAGATGTTCTGGATGGCGTCAACTCAGCAGGTGTTGTCCATAATGACTTCTCTCCAAACAATGTACTTGTAAAATCTAATGGGGATATTTTCATAATAGATTATGCAATATCCTCTTCAGAGATAATGGATCCTTTAACCTACGCTTCCCGCAGGTATTCAAGCCAGGAGCTCTTATCAAAGAGCAAAGTGACTCCTGCATCTGATATATACTCCTGTGGAACAATTCTTTATCACTTCCTCAAAGGAAAGCATCCAATAAACAATGATTCTGATGAAGTTGTCAGGATAGTGTCTGATAGAGAGAGTTTTGAAAAGGCAAAGAGACTCATAGATTTTGACGGCATTCCGGATGTTTTGAAAGAAGTGATAAGCAAATCAATGAACTATGACCCAACTGAAAGGTATCAGAGCGCTGCAGAGCTCAAAACTGAGTTAGAGCAGGCTCTGCATGCTTTATGACTTTCCTTCTTTCAATGTAAACAGGATGCCGCCGTTCTTGGCAGTCTCTCTCACAATATCTGCTATATAATGTATTATTATATTGTCCTCGCTGTTTTTCTTTATCATCTCAGGCATTTTCTCATGGAGCATCTCATGTTTGATTATAGATAATCTTGGAAGATCCTTTAGTTTTCTGCTGTAATAAAGGTCATAGAACAGGTTATAATAGTCATAGGCTTTTTTTGCATAATCCGCACACTCTTTTCCTATCTTGATCTTCTTTCTCTCTGAAAGGCTGTCATAGACATAATTTATGCTGTGGCATGTTGTCAAAAGCCTGTTGAGCAGCATATACATTCTTGTGGATTCATAATCCTCAAAGAGATGCTTCTTGGTTATTGTTCTTCTGCAATAATACACGAACTTGTGCACTGTCTTGGATATCTCTCTTACTGACTCCATATTATCCAGTCTGCTGTTGTTCAGGTCATCCAGCAGTGCAGAGAACATGGATTTCACCAAAAGGAATGTTCTTCTTAATAATGTTGGGAACTGTTCTTCTGTCACAGGTGATATGTCCTTTATATGGCAGATATTCTTTGTCTGTTCTATTATCTGGTATCCCAGGAGATTGTCCAGAGCCTTGTTGATATGTGCGATACTTTTTGAGTCAAGAAGAGTTATATCCACTTCATCATATCCGCTGAGATAGATATTGCTTAGTATCTGATTCAGATATATCTGATTGTTGGATTCTAGTTCCAGATGCATCTTCTTTTTTGAGCTTGCGCCTCTGGTTCTTATGGCCAGGCCATTATCCATATCCTCAACATCTACCTCACTGTTTCCAGTGAGCCCTACTTTCTTTGTCCAGCCTTTAGGCAGTGTTATAGTTAGCGTTCCATTGCCCTGCTTTATGACTTTCCTCTTCATAAGGCCTGTAAGGCTGTCTTCTTATTTAAATCTTTCTAAATGATATATCAATATATCAATTATATCGGATAGATATATATGTTAAATTGACGTAATAGATTGTAAGATTGACGGATTACAATCATCTAGGGGGGGGACAATTATGGCTGACAAAATAACCAAAAAGGATCAAACCAAGACTGCCAAAGGATATTGGGTAAAAGAAGGCGAACAAGGCCTCATACACGCAATGGAATATGATGCAGGAAGAGATAACTGCACTGTCTCTCATCATGGAAGTATATTCTGGGACAAGAAAAATGAAAAATGGATGATAGAGGAGCACGAGCGTTCCTTTGACGGCCATTATCGGGGCGAAGCAGTATATTGTGATCGTGACGGGATAAAAGAGATCAATAAATCTGCGTATAATAGGATACTTGACGCGTATGGTATCCGCGACGGGCTGCTGAGCCTTGAAGAGATTGCAAATGCAAGCCCTAAGGAGCTTAAGACAGTAAGCATGATACTAAACAGGTCTATACCTAAATATAAACCTCAATGCAAAGAATGTCCTGAAAATGAAGCGGAAATTTCTGATCCAGTCGAGCGAGCGCTTCAATGGATGAAGAGTTCAGATGAGTATGAACTGAGGGATTATGGTTTTAAACATGTCAAGAGTGAGCGCTGCTTTAAGGTTAACATATCCGGAATGAATGAAAGCATAGGATATGAGCGTATGAATAATATTCTAGCTGAGGCGTTCCAAGGCACTAGAAGATTAGAGCTAAAGACAGAGACCAGCTATGATCGGGAGAGAGAGGAGGAAAGTTTTGTCGGGGAAGGCACATTGAGCAGGATCAGGACAGACACTTACACCTCCACATTAGTGATGCATCTTGAAGAAGGAAAGCCTAAATTCGAAGTCATGAAACACCAAGAAAGCGAATGGGATCAGTGGAGTTGAATATCATAGAACTGAGGCGAAAAATGGATCAAAAACAAAATCAATGCAAAGATTGTGCAATAACACTCGAGTTTGAGAGGGGTTATTATGGCAATTGTGACTCTAATCCACTTGCCCGGTTGACATTAGAAGATATTTCATACAAAAAACATTCTGAGTTTAAGTTGCTGGCTAAAACTGCTGTCAAAGGTGACCAGCATGATTGAACTCAACTTTGGTAAAAGCGAGTTTGTAATGGGCTCCTCGCCGCAGGCAACAAAGGATGAGCCAGACATGATAATAAATGTGCCTGCAAGCGGAGATCTTGAAGGCAGAGTCTTATGCATCGGCAACTCAATACCTCACTTATCTAAATTACAGGCTAAAGATCAAGAGTATGATGCAATCGTTATAGTTGGCGAAGAGAGTTACAGACAAGATTTTGCATTAGAAAGGAAGACTTACCTTGCATGGATTCCTAGAAGAGGAGAATGGGTGGGAATAGAATATGAGAGATGGGAAGAATCAAGACCAAGGAATGATGAGCGTTACTCAGGTCCGTTTGCATTGAATGACAGATGTGAAGAGATAATCTCAAAAATATATCAATTGCCAGAAAGCTGGAAAAACAAAGTTAAGATCACTAAGACAGCGCCTTCTGAACTGAAAAGATTGTCTGAACTCTATGCAGAAAGCAAAGGCATCAAAAAAGATGGCACTGCACTCAGTATTAATTTCTTAAAAGAAGGCGATGATGACAACTACGCTGTTGATTGGAACTGGGGTGTGCCTGGAAAATGGACAATGTCATGTAAGGAATATGGTTTGGGCCATGGATGGGAAAGAGGAATCAAGATGGATGAGGATGGCAGGAACGCGCTTCTCGATGAATTCGGCCTGAAAGGAAAGTCAGAGATACTTCCTTTGGAAGTGATAGGGTTGAAGACTCCAAGAGAGCTTGCTGAACTTGCAGGAAAAAATATAGCGCCGTATACAAGAAATGAGATTCATGATCAGTGATGGAGGAAAAAATGGCAGACCAAAACATAATTGATTTGTTGAAAAAGGTAGAAGGAGCTGAAACGCAGCCAGAGAAACTTCCAGAATTAGGATCCAGATCCTGTTCTCATTGGCTTGATGCAGTAGATTATAATCAGATTAAATCACTTGAATCAAAACTTAGAGGCGGACATTTTTCCCTAAGACCTGATAGTGGCCTGCTGAATCATCATGGCGAGGGTGACAGCACATTTGATTATGATCTCTCATGGTCTGCTTTAAGGAAAGAGTGGGTTGCCGAATCTAGAGGTCCAGAATTAGACTATTATGAATGTTCAATTGCACATTATGTGCAAGGCAGTTATAAGGGGCCTTTTGCTCTTGATGAACGGGCAAAAAAGGAACTTCTTTTGATATATGGAATGACTGAAAAAGACGTTCCATTAGACAAAATAGCACATACCTCTCCAGAGGACTTGCTTGAAATAAGGTTTCAGAATCATCTTTCCCATAAAGTCGAACCAGTAATCGAGCTTATGAAAATAAAATATCAATGGAAATATAACTATGATGACAAGACTGATAAATTTCGCTTTGAGGATTCTGGAGTTTGCATCATGATACCTTGCGGTAATATGAGAGAACTTGTCATACAGACTCTCAAATATAACACCGGAGTTCTTGACATGACTACAGATATAGGTGACAGGATCGAAGAAAGCTCAGGCATGGGTGGCTCTCCTGACAGCAAGGTCAAACATTATCATGGCAGAGCTATCATAAAAATGAATCTTGAGGATGGGCAACCAAAGATTAACTATGAATTGCCTGAACATAACAACCATGAATGGAGCAGGTATTAGAAAATGAAAGACTGGGAGATAGACTACAAATGATACTATTATAATCAAATAATCTGTAAAACTACAGGGTGAGAATTATGCATGATGAACTAAAAACAATCGATGATGTGGTGAAATGGCTTGAGGTGGATGGAGGCATCAAAGTAGATGATAAGGGGGCATATGTGACACGTGCAATGTGGAAAGGCGCTCTCTATACCGGGCCTCCGATGAAGCTAGATGGGAATGAGAATGATGCTCCTAAATTATACCTTGAAGATTTCATGCTGGAAAGCATGATAATAAGATTCCTGAAGGACGGAAAAGCAGAAGAGTTTTCTCCTGTAAGCGTGCAGCTGGAATATGGTTACCATCCTGAAGGATATAGCAATCATACAATAGATCATGATAACAGCTCCCGTCTTTTCCAAGGGGTTGTAACAATGAGGATTGAGAAGAACAATGCAGGCGATGTCAGGTATGATGCAGAGTTAAGAGAGGGCAGCCTGAGAGATATATATTCATAAACGCAGCCAGTAATAGGATTCACTGGCTATCTTCCCGACAGGACCTAACCAATCTAAACTGATGAAAAAAGAAGGCAAAGAACAAAATGAACCAAAACGAAAAAGAGATCCTCAAGCGATTAAGGCATGGAAAAAAGGCGAATATCTCAAAGATAGCAAGGGAGCTTTGTCTTCCGATATCCACAGTGTCTGACCGCATCAAGAGGATAGATGAGAAATATGTGATCAAGAGATCATCCCTGATTGATTTTCAGAACTCAGGATATTTTGCACATGAGCTGCTGGCATTGAAGGCTAACTCCTCTCAGAAAGGAGATCTCCTTCAATACCTCAAGGCTCAGAACTGTGTGAACACAATCTATGCTACAAATACAGATTACAGCTATCTCATTGAGATCGTATGCAAAGACCATCTTGAGCTTGTGAATTGGTTAGGGCAGCTGAAGTCAATGTTTGAGGTTGATTTCACATCATATCAGATACTCAAGATAGAAGAAAAGGAGAAGTTCATACCCTAAATATATTGGAGGCTAAAATGAGAATGACACCAGACAAACCAGGGCTGCATATACTCATTGCAGATGATGATCATCAATCATATTACATGAGATTCCAGAGTGAGTTTCGAGGCCGAGCTTACGTGAGTGCTGTTGATGATGGAGACCTTGCAGTCAAGCTGTTCAAGGAGCATAACTATGATATTGTTGTGCTTGATTTTGAGATGCCTTACGGCGGGCTTAGGGCTGCAAAAGAAATAAGGCAGCAGTCTAAAGATGTCATACTTGTTGGTTATTCCCTGAGATGGAATGATGAGAACTCCTCACAGGCTGGACTCAACTATTTCAGCTCTTATGAGAATATGGTCATTGATTTCCTGAATCTGATGATTGATGCACTTGTAATAAAGGATTGATCTCAATCATCTCAAAAGAGGATGCAACCTAGCAGTAGCTATGCACGGAGGTGCGAGAATGTATGATGCAAAGGATTCAACTGAAGAATATGTGGCTCTTGGGCTCCAGGTGGTAATAGACTGTAAAGACAAGGAGTTTATCCCAGAGCCTAAATTCTCAGAGCCTAACAAGATGATCTATCTTGACTCTAAGCATAATAACTTTATGGCTCACAGTTTTGTGCAATATCAGGGGCACACTTACCTGATTGAGCTTGAGGAAGACAAGATCCTTAAGATTGAGGATGGTGAAGATTCTAACAGCCTCTTCCAGGTCTCAGTCTACTTTATGGATGATGTTTATGGTCCTGAAAGGATATTCAAGATGACTCATGATGCAGGGACGGTCTTTGAGAGAAGAGCTTCTGCTTCAAAATCATTTATAGGCTTCAGGGACTGCGATGACCTTTGTCTTGAATTAAGGGTTCAGGAACAGTCAAATGGATGCAAGAATACATCAGGATATGGAGAAAAGGAGAATTATCAGGCAGTACAATAAGTTTTTGGACCAATCTTTTGTATATCTCATCATAGGAAAGATTGGATTTTTAGACAATCTCAGGAGGTAAGGAGAATGGAGAGCAAAAATAAGATTATAATTATGATATATCTGGTATTGACAATAATCAGTGCATTCTGTGCATCTGCACAGGCTTTTGTTGAGACAGATGGAACAGAATTTGTTGAGAATGGTAATCCGTTCTATTTCTCTGGGGCAAATAATTATTATCTTTTCTACAAGCCAGTCAGCAATGTGCAGGAAGTCATGGATGATGCAGTAAGCTTAGGTCTAAAAGTGATAAGGACCTGGGGTTTTTGTGATGGTATCTGCAGCAGCGGAAATTATAACTCTTTCCAGTCATCTCCTGGAGTCTATAATGAGGCCACATTCCAGCGTTTTGACAGGATAATAAAAGATGCTTCTGACAGAGGGCTAAGACTCACTGTGCCTCTTGTCAACAATTGGGACGAATTTGGAGGGATGTGCCAGTATGTTAAATGGTGCGGTCTGCCTGATGCAAGCATATGTGATGCAGATGAGCCATGGCCATTCGGAGCGCCAACACAATCACATGACCTATTCTATTCAGAAAGCTGCACAAAGCAGATCTACAAGGATTATGTCAATCACTTCCTCAACAGGAACAATACTCTTACAGGTGTGCTCTACAAGGATGACCCTACCATATTTGCATGGGAACTGGCAAATGAGCCAAGGGCAAGATCTGACCCATCAACAGTCACACTCAATAACTGGATCGGCGAGATGAGCGCTTACATAAAATCAATAGACTCAAATCATATGGTCACTCCAGGAAGCGATGGGGGATATAAAGACAAGGTCTCTGACCCTGAGTGGTCTTGGTGGTATCATGGCAATGAAGGTCAGGATTATATCGGGAATCATCAGTGGTCCTCAGTGGATTTTGCGACATTCAGATATTATCCTGAATCAGGAAAATTCGATGATGTAAACCCTCAGTTATGGATATTAGAGCATATCGATGATGCGCATTATATCTTAGGAAAGCCAGTTGTCATGGAAGAATTCGGTTCTTTTGTGAACAAGGATACTGTCCTTGCTGATTATTATAATCAGCTTGAGGTGCATGGAGCAAATGGCGATACTTTCTGGATTCTAGTGGACCATCTTGCAACAGGAAATGATGGGTATTTTGTATCCTGTCCAGAAGATTATGCTGTATGCAATGTCATCAGCAATCATGCAGCATTCATGAACAATATGAGCATTGAGTGCAGCACAGATGATGAATGTGATTATCTTGATGCAGGATATTGTGATACAAATAATGTGATGCATGATGAAGGAAGATGCATTGTCGGACAATGCCAGGCAGAAACCACAATCATCGAAGACTGTGATGATGGTAATCCTCTAACTGTTGATACATGCCTCGCTAATCTTACCTGCAGCCATGTGCAGGAGAACCAGGAATGTGTAGTTCCTTATGATAATATGGTCATAGATCATAGCATGGTATTCTGTTCTGGAACATATTCTATTCCTAATGGAATGAATATCACTGCAGATGGAGTCGTGCTGGACTGCAATGGATCAACACTCAATGGCGTCTCTTCATCCTATATGATCAGAGTGAATTCACATTCAGGGGGTGGAATTAATAACTGTCAAATAATTAATTCATTGGGTATCAATGGTATAGGATCTGATTATCTTATCGCACAAAATGATATGCCCTACTCTTCTATCTATACAGATGGTGATAATACAGTCATTGCCAACAATATTGTAAGACGAATTCAGCCAAGAGGAAGCAACCTTTCAATATTATACAACAATCTGGACACAGGATATGATCACTCAATCTACCTTGTCAGAGTATATGCTAGCAGGATAATCGGAAACAACATAACCAGTATTGGATGGGGAAGAAGCATCTCACTTGATGGTGTAGAGGACAATCTCTTCCAGGAAAATATAATCCACAATGGAGGGTCTGCTGTCTACTGTTGGTACAGCTGCAGGAACAATCAGTTCATCGGCAACAGCTTCTTGAGCAATGTATATGGGATAACAGGAAGCAACGCGAACAACTATTATGGCACAACCATCTGCAGCAATGATTTTGACAGCAACACCAATGATATCGGATTGATTTCGAGCACTACCAGCATCTGGGACTGCGATGGAGAAGGCAACCACTGGAGCAGGTATGATGAGCCGGTCGAAGGATGTTCTAACACTGATGATGATAGTATATGTGACTCTCCTTATGACATTCAGGGCACAGGCAATATCGACAACTTCCCTATCACTCCATACAGCCAGTCTCCTCAGATAAACTGCACAGTGCCTTCAAATGGGATGGACATAACTTCAGATACTCAGTTCTGTCCTGGAAATTACACCTTGGAGGACGGCATAGATGTGACTGGAAGCAGCATAACACTTGACTGCCAAGGAGCTCTACTTCAGGGAATAAGAAAAGACAATGCAATAGGTATCCATGTTACAGCAACTCATAGCACTATAAAGAATTGTATAGTGGACTACTATGAGGATGTTGTTAAGATAGAGAATGGAGGAGATAATGTTTTTGCAGGAAATAGACTAACTGGAAGCAGGGGCGTAGGTCCAGGTATTGGAAGAGGTTTATGGATTGTAAACTCTGACAGCAATGAAATAATAAATAACAGCATTATCTTAAATCAATGGGGTTTTTCAGTAACTTCAAGCAATTCAACAGTGATCCTAGGCAATGAGGTAACCAATAACTCAATTTATGGTTTGTCATTATCAAATTCTATGAATTGTGTCATTGAATCTAATGAAGCTTCATACAATGATATTGGTATTATCTTATGGGGGGCTAAAGAGAATCTGATTAATGATAATTCTGTGGTCTGGAACTTTAATCAGGGAATATTCATGTCTACAGATTCTGACAACAATAACCTAACTAGAAATACTCTAGAGAGGAATCATCTTGATGGAATTAGGATGTATTATGCTGATAGCAATCATATATCCTACAATGAAATTAGATATAACACTCAGGGAATTATAATGTTTAACTCTACTGAGAACTATATCTGGAACAACAATCTTATTGGTAATCAATTATATACTCAGATAAACAACGCATATGATGACCTGCCAAACTACTGGTTTGTTGGTAATGAAGGGAACTACTATCATGACTATGATGAACCAAGTGAAGGCTGTCAGGATATAAACTCTGATTATAGATGCGATGCACCAAATGATGTAGGAAACAGCTCTGATTACTATGCTTACACACAGCCAAGTGGCCGGGAAATGGGTGTAAGTTGTTATGCACCTTATGAAGGTATGGTAATAACAGAAACATTGACTTTATGCCCTGGAAATTATAATCTGGATAATGGGCTTGTTATGGGAAAAGACAATGTTGTCCTTGATTGTGATGGCGCAAACATCATAGGTCCAGGCTCAGGGATAGGTATATCTGCACAAGGAGATTTTGACCTTGAACACTGGGCAGCTGAGACAGAGAACCTCAAGAACCTCTCGCCTATCACAGAGAATCTTACCGGATTTGTTGACTCAATAGCATTCCTTGAAGATATCACCATAATCAACTGCAATATTGAGGGATTTGAGAATGGAATGAATCTCACAGCAGTCAAGAATCTTGAATTGAGGGATAATGTTGTGCATGACAACAATGCAGGTATCATCTATGGAACCTATTATGGAACAATAGCTGATAACCTTGTATACAATAACCAGAATGGCATTGTGGGTGCAGGTATAAACTCAACCTTAGAAAACAATGAAGTCTATGGAAGCAACATGGGCATGATTGTTGCTGGCATAGGAAACTCAGTCTCTGGCAATAATATCCATGACAATCCAGGAACAGGCATCACTGTAGGCGGTTTTGACAATCTTGTCTATAACAATAATGCAAAGAACAACTTAGGAAATGATGGGATTTCTTTAGTTTATTCCTCTGGAGCAGAAGTCTATAACAACACTGCAGAATTCAATGGCAGAGCAGGAATCTCTATCATTGAAGGAAGCAACAACACTGTTTCAGATAATATCATGAGGAACAACCGCTTTGGTTTTGGCATGCAGGGATTGTTCAGCCAGGGACCTTCATCTGGAAATGTCATTTCTAACAACACAATAACGCAGAATACAGAATCAGGGCTGGCTCTGCATGATGGGGTAATATGGGATATTGGCAAGCTTATATTCCCTAATATGAAAATAAAAGGCCACAAAGTGATTGACAACACTTTCACAGGAAATTATCTTGACAATCCACTATCAGATCTGTATGTCTATGGCAAGGAAGTCAGGAACAACAAGATCTTCGGGAATGACTTTTATGGTGCAGGAGTGATAAATCCGGGAGACAATAACTATTGCGTAGGGAATGTAGGAAACAACTATTACAATGGCGCACAAGAGGCGCCAGGAGAGTGTTAAAATGGAACCGCTTGAGGTATTATTAGGTAATGAGAAATGCGATCAGTATGTCCCTCAACTCCAGAATAGGTTCAATGGGAAGGTAAACTTTAAAGGGGCAGCCAACGGAGGCCAGGCAGCGCAGGAAGGCGAATCAAGATGTTATGATGTGGTCATTCTTGACTATAATATGTCAGGCAATGTGTTTCAGGCAGCTATAAAGATAACTTCAAAGTGGTATGATATAGATAAAAGAATTAATCCAGTCAGTATAATAGGCTATCACTGGAAAAAGGAAGATGCAAGCATGTTAAATCTTCCATTAGTCACTGATAGCATGAAAGAGATAATAAAATACATTGCCGGGCGTGTGGGCATAGATGAAAGTACTTTGTTTCCTGAAGAGGCAACTAAGGAGGCAAAATGACAAAAGGATTATCGCTTGAAGATGTAATCGGGCAAGTCTACACATTAAGAAATGACCTGTCTGCTAAGATCATACTGCAGGAAGAAGAAGGATATGATGAACATGTTCCTGCAGAGACGTTCTGGGCATATGGCAACTGGTCTGTTTCTTGCGACCAGACATGCAGGGTTGTCACAAGATCAGAAGAATCAGTTCCTGACACACAAAAGAGAGAGTCTGCAAAAAATCAGCTCACTGAGATTTATGGATCCTCTGAATGGTACTCTGCAAGATATGCTGCAGGCCTTGCACTCTTCGAAGAATCTCAGTTCAGGGATAATATTGGATTATGGCTCAAAGAAATCAAAGCAAAGCTTGGATCAATTTCTGAATCATACGAGAGGACCATAGGACATGCATGTGGAGGCTGGCCAGGATGGGATCAGCCTATCACTGAGATGGTTGATGTCCCTGATGATGGTCCGAGAGTTGATGCAGTAAAAGACCTTGCGAGATTGTATGAGCTCTCAAGAATTCCTGCATTGAAGAAAGAGCTGAAGGATGTATATTCTAACAATGAGAGTTGGGTTGCAAGAGTTGAGGCAGGTGAGCAGTTAGGATATAGCAGACTGAGGATAAAGCTGCATGAGATGATAAGGCCTGATTAGAAGAATAAAAACGCCCCGGCCGAGATTTGGAACGAGCGTCAACACTACCCTCGGAAGCGAGCCCGGTGGGACTAAACTCACTTTGTTCGTTTAGCCCCACGAAAAAATACAATAATCCTATCAGATTAATCAATAATCAAGAATAAAAACGCCCCGGCCGAGATTTGAACTCGGGTTTTTGCCTTGAGAGGGCAAAGTGATTGGCCGGGCTACACTACCGGGGCATATGAAAATGATTTTTTGATTTGGTTTTATGGGGCTCCGGTTGCGTTAGCAACTAGGAGCCGTATGTTGCGTCCGAGGTGAGCGTAACCAGTTCCGGTTTGCTACACTACCGGGGCATATGAAAATGATTTTTTGATTTGGTTTTATGAGGCTCCGGTTGCGTGAGCAACTAGGAGCCGCATCTTGCGTGCGAGCTGAGCGTAACCAGCTCCCGTTGGTTACACTACCGGGGCATGTTGAGAATCAAATCAACTGCTTGCCTTTCTCATCCTTTATATGTATTACATTCACAGGGCATCCCTGAGCTGCATTCATATTGCAGTCGAGCTCTTTGTCTGTTATCTCTTTCTTTTTAGGAGATGACTTTCCTCCTTTCATTTCCCAGTTTGCAGAGCAGTTTGCAGCACATGCTCCGCAGCCTATACACCCTTCTTTGTCATGCACTATTTTGTATTTTGGCATGTTTTCACCTTTTTTTTAATATATAAACGGGCCCAGAGGGATTTGAACCCTCGACCTTCCGGTTAAGAGCCGGACGCTCTAGCCAGGCTGAGCTATGAGCCCATATATGGCCTGAAATAGGGTCTATTTATAAAATTTTCCAGAATATTTATATATATTTGGGCTTTTTAAAGGGTCATGGAGAATAAACCTGAGGCTTCTGAATCTGTTGATTTGTCAAATCTTGATGAGAAGATCAAAACCACACCTTACAATGATGCTGAATTAAAGAAAAGCATAAACCATATACATCTTTTTGCTATTTTTTCTATTCTCCTTATTTATGGCATGTCCATTCTTTTTACTGTATCAAAAGTGTATCTCAGTTTTAAACTATCCAATCTAAGGAGCTTTAGTATGATATCAACCTTTTATTTCTCTATTTTCTCAGCTATTATCATAGAGCTGATACTTATATCCTCTTTGATTCTAATCTTAATAAAATATCATCATTTAACTGATTATAAAAAAGTAAATTTCATAATAAGAACAGTAGTTTATGTTGTCATCATAACGCTTTTCACTCTCTTCCTTTTCACAGGTTTGTTTATTGGAGATAGTCTTGCTGAAGAATATCATGAAGTTAAATACTTTGACGATGTCTATATCCCCTCTATGATAAATATAATAGATAATGCTAAGTTAGGCAATGAAGATATATATCAGTTCCAGTCATTGACCAAAAATTATTTTGTTGAAAAGAATATTGAGTTTGAGGAGTATACTCTAAGTTCAGAAGAGGTATTGAATGATTCTTTGGATAGTTTCACAATAATTGTAAACCTTTCTGATGATCTTATTAATGAACATAAACAGTCTAAGTTTATAGATGAGAGCGTTCTTCTTGAGATTAACTCGGGGGCTTATAAAAAGATTAATCTTACTTTGATATATTTTGAGATACTAGAAGCAACTAAAGAAGCGCAGAAAGCAAGCCTATCCGGAGATGATTTAGCATTCAATGACGCAAAAAAGAGAATCGACAAGTTGGCTTTAAAAGAACAGAAGATTGTTTCTGAGTTAAAAACAGGTTATATCAATAATCTGAATGATTAAACAGGATTACCTATCAAAAAGTTCATTTAGTTTCTAAAACCTTTATTATATGGTATCCGAACTGGGTCTTTATGATGCCTGACAGCTTGCCTGGAGGGAGCGTAAAAGCAGCATTCTCAAACTCTTTTATCATCTGGCCTCTTCCAAACCAGCCCAGATCCCCGCCTTTTTTCTTGCTTGGGCAGATTGACTTGGCTTTTGCTATCTCCCCAAAATCAGCCCCTTTGTTAAGATCAAAGAGGATGTTGTTTGCTTCTTCGTTTGTCTTTACTAATATATGTGCTGCATGTACTTTTGTTGGCATTGTATCACCTTTGTTTTTGTTATTATCTTGTTGTATGTATAGATAATCCCGAATCACTTCGTTCGTCTGGGATTATCAGACATGTAAATTGGCAAAGTTCCGACTCATAGACTCGTCTGGAATTTTGCCAATTTCCATGCGGCTGCCGGGACTTTCACCACTGATTCCGATATTCTATGACTTCATCACCATTCGGTCCCTTAAACGTAGTTTAAGGGGCCTTGATATTGCGTGTCAAGCGAGCGTAACCAGTTGTTTTGAACCCGAACTACCGCCTTGGGAAGGCGGGATCCTACCGTTAGACTACAACCGCATAAATCATTTAATCATAGAAATTAGTTTATAAATTTATTGGCCTATTTCTTCTTAAGTATCTCTACAGCAGCGCCAGCTATTGCAGCAGGCATGAATATGGCCACACTGAGCTTGAGAATCTCAGTATGTGTTAGAAAATGGTTTATCCCATACACATACATCAAGAGGTATATTGCTGCGAAAGATGATATCACAATCGCAAAGAACCTCTTTGCCCAGAATTCAGAGAAAGGCCTTGCTTTCCTGTTGACCACAAACCTGTAGCTTAAGAAATATACTTCTAAAGATACTACAACAAGAGTTATGGTTATGACCAGGATTATATTGGTATATTTCATGCTTAGAGCATAAGTCTGCATAGCTCCCTTGAAAAGAAATGTTATCCCAACCACAAGCGAGCCCAGAAGTGCTTTGAAGAAGTCATTCCATGTGAAATGATGCGGTTCTATCTTCATAATATCACTCTTTTATATCTCTTTTTTTAAATGTTTTGATTAAATACACTAAATCCTGCTTCTGTCATCTTAAACTCTTATCGGATGCCCAGGGCAATCAGGCCTTATGCCACCACTCTACTCCTTAAGAGCCTCTCAAGTTCTTCATCAGGAAGATTTAAAGATTTATTCGCTCTTTTTCTTGACCAAGTAACACTAGTTTGTATATAGCTAGCTATGTAACCTAAATTCACTCCTTCAACCTCTGTTATATCCTTTATAATCCTTTCAATTGCATCAATGAATCATTGCATGGCTTGCGCTGAAAGCAAATACTCCTCTATCTGCAATATTTATTCTATCATATTCTTGTTTATTCACCTTTTCAGATATTCTATTACATTATTTGCTATCTCAACAGCAGTCCTTATCTGGGCTTCTTTTGTTGAAGCTCCTAAATGTGGCAAGCCGACGAAATTAGGGAGGCCTAACAGCGGGTTATCATAAGGCTCTCCTTCTCCTGCTTCTTTTGTAAACACATCAAGTGCAGCTCCTGCTATCCTATTCTGCGCAAGGGCATCATATAACGCTTTTTCTTCTATATTCTTGCCTCTGGATGTGTTTATCAGATAGGATGTCTTCTTCATTATCTCTAGTTCAGCATGGCCTATCAATGGCCTGTCCAGATTTGGTGTGTGCATAGTGACAAAATCAGATTCCTGAAGAAGCTGGTCAAGAGGTACATGCCTCAATCCATTTCCATTGCAGTATGGATCATACCCAATAACATTCGCCTGGAATGCTTTGAGCCTGTCAGCCACTGCTGAGCCTATCTTACCGCAGCCTAATATCCCTATTGTCTTTCCATAAAGCTCAACGCCTTCATATTGTTTCTTTAACCATCTTCCTCCTGCCATTGACATGTAGGCCTGTGCTATGTTTCTTCCTATTGTCAGCATAAGGCCTACAGCAAGCTCTGCTGCTGCTATTGTGTTGCCGTTAGGAGCGTTCACTACTTGAATCCCCATCTCATTTGCTGCTTTGACATCTATATTATCAGTGCCTATTCCTGCTCTTCCTATTGTCAGCATCAAATCCATATTCTGGATAGCTTCTTTAGTCACCTTTGTCCTGCTCCGGACTATCATTGCATGATAACCTCTGACAGCATCAGCCAAGTCTTCTTGTCTTACCTTGATATTATCCACTTTGTGGCCTTGTCCCAACAGCAGGTCAATCCCCTGCTGTGCCAGGCCATCTGTAATGAGTATCTTCATAGTATCACCTTTATTGTCTTATCATCATCATAGAAAGCCCTCACCAATCAATTCAAGACAAAACAAGTCAATCAAGAGAAATCTTGGAAAGAATCAATGAGGGCAGCTTACTCTGCGCTGCATGAACTAGAACACCAGCTACTGGAAACAGACATCATGGCTCCAGCACTTTTTTCCATAATCCTCTATAAGTTAAACTGATATTTAAATCTTCTGTCTAGAAAGTTCTTAATCCGTGAAAATCACAGAGAAAAAATAAACG